>CAIXIZ010000420.1 GCA_903919625.1 uncultured Verrucomicrobiota bacterium | reverse complement strand
CCCCTGCTCCGGACACGGTCGCCATTCTGCCCAACATCAATCTGCCGCCCGACGAGGTGATCAACCTCTGGCCCGGTACCGCCCCAGGTGAAACGGGCAAATTCGGTCCGGAACACATCCTGACCGACCGGCCACGGCCTTTCGACCAGATCACGGATGTCACCGTGCCTACCCTCGCGGTATTCCAGCCGGCGGCAGACAAACGGACCGGCACCGGTGTGCTCGTCATCCCGGGCGGCGGGCTCGACCGGCTCGCCCTGGAAACGGAGGGCTATGAAGTTGTCACCTGGCTCAATGACCACGGCATCACGGCGTTCCTGCTCAAATATCGCGTCCCCCGGCGCAGCCCGACTGAAGCCTGGAAAGTCGGCGTGCAGGACGCCCAGCGCGCGATGGGCCTCATCCGCGCTCATGCCGGTGCCTGGAAAGTGGAAGCCGACGCCATTGGCTCCATCGGCTTCTCCGCTGGTGCGGAAATCAACGTCCGCCTGTCGGTGCTCCACGCCGAGCCACGTCAGTATCCGCGGGTGGATGCCGCGGACGATCTGTCCTCCCGGCCGGATTTCAACATCTCCATGTATGGGGGTGGGTTTGCCGACGCACGCGCCAACACCCTGAACCGGGATGTCGCCGCCCGCATCAACGCAAGCACCCCGCCCATGTTCATTGCCCATGCCTTTGACGATCAGGCGCTCAGCTCCATCATTCTCATGAACGCGCTCAAGCGGGCGAATGTCCCGTCGGAGCTGCATATCTTCGGGGCCGGCGCCCATGGCTTCGGCGTCCGCGACACCGGGCTGCCGCTCAACGGGTGGCGCGAATTATGCCTGAACTGGCTCGCGTGGCAGGGCTTCCTCGACCCGTCAGGGGTGCGCGCCTTTGCCCGCGACTTTATCCAGGCGCGCGATAGCGGGGCCGCGACGCTGCCGCGGTTCAGCGTCGCCGCCGGCACGGGCGACCTCGGGCCGGCTTACGCGGCGCAGCGCCGGCTGGTGGCCCACGCGCTCGCCCACGGCGGCGAGATTGCGGGTTACAAGGGCGCCTACACCTCGGAGGCCGCACAGGCCAGGATCGGCGTCACGGCGCCGGCGCACGGCGTGCTGTTCAAGGCCGGCCGCATCTCGGCCTCGCCGGCCCCGGCCATCGCGCTCAATCCGTCGCGCGAAATTTTCGTCGAGACCGAGATCGGCTATGTGATCGCCACCGACATCGGCACGAAGCTCCGCGTCCCCCCGCCAGGCGCTGACGGCCGTCGAGGCGCTGGTGCCGGTCATCGAGCTGCCGGTCAACGCGACGCCGCTGATGGGCGGCACGATTGTCGCCGCCGACGCGGTCGCCGGCAACATCGGCTCCAACCAGTTCATCGTCGGCCAGGCGGTCGCGCCCATGACCGGCGGCGACCTGGACGCGCTGGCGGTGACGCTGCAGCGCGACGGCCAGACGCTCCACGAGGCAAAGGGGGCCGAGGCCAAAGGCGGCCAGGCCGCGATGCTGATGGCGCTCATCAACCAGATCGTCGAGCAGGGCCACGTCCTGCACCGCGGCGACCTCATCATCTCCGGCGCGCTCGGCGGCCCGAAGCCCGGCGAGAAGGGCAGCTATACCGCGAACTTTGGCGCGCTCGGCACGATCGCGTTCAAGCTCCAGTAAGCCGGCCCGGCCGCAGGCTTTTATTTTTACCACGGATTACACGGACAAACACGGCTGCGGAAATCCCCCATTCTCCCAAACCCAATTATGAAACTCCCCCGCCTTATTCCCCTGCTGTTAACCGGCGCGATCGGCTTTGCCGCCGGGGTTGCCGTCGAAAAACCGGCCCAGCCGCCGGATCTCGGGAGCCGGATTTACCGCCTGGCGGACGCCCGCAAAGGCGGGGGCGACTGGGGCACCATTTACACCTATACCAGCGAGGGCACCCCGACCCTGGGCACCGAGAGCATGCTGACGGCCGAGCTGGAATTTTTGCCCGGCAAGCAGCTCCAGCCGCCGCACCAGCACGTCAACGAGGAGTTTCAATACATCATCGAGGGCAGCGGCACCTGGTACCTGAACGGAAAGGAAACCCCCATCCAAAAGGGTGACCTCATGTATGCGAAGCCGTGGGATGTGCATGGCATCGCCAATACCGGAACCACACCGCTCCGTTTCTTCGTTTTCAAGTGGATCAGCAAAGGGGTGGAAAAGCCGGCGGCGCCGCCGGCCCGGCCGGTGGCGGACGCCCAGGCCGGAAGCTGACCGCTTCGCCCGAGGTGGACTGTTG
>CAIXIZ010000419.1 GCA_903919625.1 uncultured Verrucomicrobiota bacterium | reverse complement strand
TGGGTCAATTATCCCCTGGGCGTGCTTGCGGTGTTGCCGGAGTTTGGGCTCCCGGCCCCGCCGGGCTTCGATTTCCTTGCGATGTCTGACCTGCCGGCCGGGGCGGGACTGAGCAGCAGTGCGGCGATTGAACTGGCCTCCGCCCTGGTCTTTCTCGCCGCGGCAGGCGAACCTTCCGTACCACCCATGACGCTGGCGCAAATTGGCCGGCGCGCGGAAAACCAGTTTGTGGGCGTGCCGTGCGGCCTGCTCGACCAGGGTGTGTCAGCTTTCGGGCAACCGGACCGGCTTGTGCTGATCGATTGTGCGACGCCGAGCTTCCGGACCGTGCCGCTGCCGGCCGATGCCCGGTTCTGGCTTTTCAACACGCCCACCGGTCATGCGCTGGCGGACGGCCTCTATGCCGCCCGTCACCGCGAGTGCATGGCGGCGGCGCAGCTGCTCGGCGTGGACCGGCTGGCGGATCTCACGCCGGCAGAATTTGAGCTTAAACAAAGTGTCCTCACCGGTGCACCGGCCCGGCGGGCCCGCCATGTGATCGGGGAAATCGCCCGCGTGGGCGCGGCCGTGGAGGCGCTCCGTACCGGCAACCTCGCCGCCGTCGGCGCGTTGCTGACCGCCTCGCATCGCAGCTCGCAACGTTGGTTTGAAAACAGCACGGCCGGCCTGGATTTCCTTGTCGACGCGCTCACGGCCAGCCCGCACGTCCATGGCGCCCGGCTCACCGGGGGCGGATTTGGTGGCGCGGTGCTCGCGCTGACGTCGGGCGATTTTTCCGCGGCAGACGCGGGCAGGGTGGCGGAGGACTACGCGGAAAAATTTGGTTCACCGCCGGACATCCTGCCGGTCCGTACCGGCGCTGGCGCCGGGCTGGTCGGGCCGGACTGACGTCATAATTATTGGTTGCGACCCACGCAAATAAAACCCGGACTAGGCTGCCCTTCACCCTGCCTGCATTATCCCATGAAATCTGCCCTTGCCCGCCTTCTGACCTCCGGCCTCGGCCTGGTCCTTCTTGTCGCCTGTTCGAAACCGGCCTCCGGTCCGTCCGCCGCCCCGTCGGCCCCGGCGAAAATCACCATCGGCTTTCTCGTCAAACAGCCCGAGGAACCTTGGTTCCAGCTGGAGTGGAAATTTGCCGACCAGGCCCGGCAGGAACTCGGCTTCGAGGTCATGAAAATCGGGGTGCCCGATGGCGACAAGGTGCTGTCCGCCATCGACAATCTCGCGGCCAACGGTGCACAGGGGTTTGTCATCTGCACACCCGACACGAAGCTCGGCCCGGCCATCGTCAAGCTGGCCGCCGAGCGCCACCTCAGGCTCATCGCGGTGGACGACCGTTTCCTGGGTTCCGATGGCCGGCCAATGACCGAGGTCCACTACCTCGGCATTTCCGCGCGCAAAATCGGCGAGTCCGTGGGCGCGGCCCTGTCTGCCGAGATGCAGGCGCGCCACTGGCCCGCCGAGGAGACGGCGGTCTGTGCCGTGACCTTCGAGGAGCTCGATACCGCCAAGGAGCGCACGGACGGTGCCATCGCCGCACTCACCGCGGCCGGATTCCGCGCCGCCGCCATCTACCGGGCCCCGCAAAAAACCAGCGACATTCCGGGCGCACTTGATGCGGCCGCTATTCTCCTCACCCAGCATCCCGAGGTGAAACACTGGCTGATCTGCGGCATGAACGACAACGCCGTGCTGGGCGCGGTGCGTGCGACGGAAGGCCGGGCTTTCCCCGCCGCCAATGTCATCGGCATCGGCATCAACGGCACCGACTGCATCGCCGAGTTTGAGAAGGCCGCTCCCACCGGGTTCTTCGCCTCGGTGCTGCTCTCCGCCAAACAGCACGGCCATGACACGGCCGCCATGCTGTTCAACTGGATCAGGACCGGCCAGGAGCCGCCCCTCGACACCCGCACCGTCGGGGTGATCATCAACCGCGCCAATTTCCAGCAGACGCTCAGGGAGCAGGGCGTCCGCTGAGCCGCCCGCGCCGTGTCCACCCGCCTCGTCTTCGCTTCCGTCACCAAGGATTTTCCGGGCGTGCGCGCGCTGGACGCGGTGTCCTTTGCCGCCACCGGCGGACGCGTTCACGCGCTCATGGGGGAAAATGGCGCGGGCAAGTCCACGCTGTTGAAAATCCTCAGCGGCGCCCATGTCCCCACCGCCGGCGCGCTGCAGATTGACGGGCGGGAGCACCGCTTTCCGGACACCGCCGCCGCCCTCGCCGCCGGCGTGGCTGTCATCTACCAGGAGCTGTTTCTCGTGCCGGAGATGACGGTCGCGGAAAATCTTTTCCTCGGCCACCTGCCTGCCCGCGCCGGGGTGATTGACCGCCGCCGGCTCGAGGCCGCCGCGGGTCAGGCCCTTGCGTGGGTCGGCGAGGACATCGCCCCTGGCGCCAAGGTCGGCCACCTGCCCATCGCGCAGCGCCAGCTCGTCGAAATTGCCAAGGCGCTGGCGCACGGTGCGCGCATCATCGCGTTCGACGAGCCGACGAGCAGTCTCTCCGCCCGCGAGGTCGCACGGCTGTTTGCCGTGATCCGCGACCTGCGCGCCCGCGGCCATGTCATACTCTATGTCACCCACCGGATGGACGAGGTGTTCGCCGTGTGCGATGCGGTCACGGTGCTCCGTGATGGCCGGCACATCCGCACGTTTGAGTCGCTGGCCGGACTGACCGTCGACGAGATCATCCGCCCGATGGTCGGCCGCGATTTGCGCAATGTCTTCAACTACACCCCGCGTCCGGTCGGCGGCCCGGCGCTGGCGGTCGAGGGTCTGATGGGTCGCGGCCTTTCCTCGCCGGCGAGCCTCACCGTTGCGCAGGGCGAGATGGTCGGGCTGTTCGGCCTGGTCGGCGCGGGCCGCAGTGAATTGCTCCGCCTGATCTATGGCGCGGTGCCCCGCGCCGGAGGCAGTCTGCGGCTTGCCGGCCAGCCAGCCGCGGTTGCCGGACCGCGGGAGGCCATCGGCGCCGGGCTGGTGTTTTGCCCCGAGGATCGCAAACGCGACGGTCTCATTCCCATCCGTTCGGTCGCGGAGAACATCAACCTGTCGGCCCGCCGCCACCACGCGTCAGGCGGTTTCGTCCTCGACCGCCGGTGGGAACGCGCCAATGCCGAAAAGCATGTCGCCGCGCTCGGCATCAAGACCCCCTCCGTCGAGACCGAAATTGCCTTTCTCTCCGGCGGCAATCAGCAGAAGGCCATCCTGGCGCGCTGGCTCTCGGAAACGGTGAAGGTCATTCTGCTCGACGAGCCGACCCGCGGCATTGATGTGGGCGCAAAGGGCGAAATCTACGCCATCATCCAGCGGCTCGCCACGCAGGGGGTGGGCGTGCTGTTTGTGTCCAGCGAACTGCCGGAGGTGCTTGGTCTCGCCGACCGGGTGCTCGTGATGCGCGGCGGCGCGCTGTCGGGCAGTCTGTCCCGCGCCGACGCCACCGCGGAGCGCGTGCTCCGGCTCGCGTTGCCGGCCACAGCCTGAATTTCCCATGCACTCATCCCCCTCACCGCTGCACAATCTCTGGGAGCGCGCGGGCATGCTGCTCGTGTTCGCCGCGCTGTTTGCCGGCTGCGCGCTGGGGGTGCCGCATTTCTTTTCACCGGTCAATCTTGAGGGGCTGTTGCTCTCTGTTTCGACCATCGGCACCATCGCCTGCACCATGCTCTTCTGCCTGGCGTCGGGGGCGTTTGACCTTTCGGTCGGCTCGGTGGTGGCGTGTGCGGGCGTCGTCACGGCGTTGGTCATCAACGCGACCGGCAGCGTGGTGCTCGGCGTGCTGGCCGGTCTGGGGCTGGGCCTGGCGGTCGGTCTCGTCAACGGCCTGCTCATCGCCAAGGCGGGCATCAATGCGCTCATCGCGACCCTCGCCACGATGCAGATCGTCCGCGGTCTCGGCTATATCGTGTCGGGCGGCAAATCGGTGGGCATCGTCCGCGAAAACTTTTTCCTTCTCGGCAACACGGTGCTCTTTCGGGTGCCGGCCGGGACCGACTCGCTCACACACGAGCAGGTGTATTTCAGTGTCACTTCGCCGGTGCTGGTCTGTGTCGCCTGTGTGTTCCTCTTTGGTTTTCTGATCGAGCGCACCACCTACGGCCGCAACACCCTCGCGCTGGGCGGCAATGCCGAGGCCGCACGCCTGGCTGGCATCAGGGTTGACCGCCTGCGGATCATCATCTTCGCCGTGCAAGGAATGGTGGCTGCCGTGGCAGGTGTGGTGCTGGCGTCACGGGTCACCAGCGGTCA
>CAIXIZ010000418.1 GCA_903919625.1 uncultured Verrucomicrobiota bacterium | reverse complement strand
GGGAACGCTGACCCGATGCCATCTCTCGCGCTGTCTTACGGAAGATAAAGCCCTTTCCGGTCTGGATTTGGATGGGGCAAAATCGCTGTTATGAGCGGCGCGCTATCAATTCCGTTCGCTTGGATTGCTCTAGGTCTTGGGCGGAAGTTGGTCGGCGTTTAGGCATGGCCCACTCTGCTTGAACGGGCAGGCTCAGGCAAGTCGGAAGTGCGCTTCGGAAATTCAAAATGCGTCACTACCAAAACACCCCATCAGCCCCGTTCTGCTCATCCCCTCCAATGTAAGCCGGGCCCGATGAGCCTGGCCCGCCAGAACAGCCATCACCGGTCCGGTCTCACTGCCCGGCGGCCGGCGTGGTGGGCGTGGCCGACGGTGTGCCCGCGGCCGGAGCCTGCTGCTTCAGCACTTCCATGAGCGCCTTGAGGGTCTCCGGGTCGAGATTGCCGAGATTGCCCAGCCCGCCCAATCCACCGGGCGCGAACCGCGCCCGGCCTTCAGTTTCCAGCAGCGACTTGAGCGCCTGCACCTTCTCCGGCGAACCGGTGAACATGTCGGCGGGGAATTCATAATGCTTCAGGATATCGGAGAGGATGTCGCGGCCGATGTAGGAATTAAGCCACATGCCGGCAAGATATTGGAGGCGCAGATTGCGGTCGGTGTTGATCTGGGCGTCGGCCATCCAGGCCTGCAGTCGCGGGGCGCTCCCCGCGTAAGTGGCGAGCAGGTCCACCGCGGAGTGGAAATCATAGTCCGAAAGCGACTGCTTGACCATCGCATACTCGGGGCGGTCAATGCGCGCCTGCATTTCGTCGATGTTGAACTGGGGGATGCCCTCATCATCTTGCCGGCCGAAGAGCACCGCATCATAACCCTCGCCCTTGATGTCATTGCTCCAGAACACCCCGTTCTTATAGACTTTAAAGAAGGTGCCGAGCACGCTCTTGGTCGTGGCCAGGTTGCTCTCATAGATGGGAATCCAGAGGCTCATTACGCCACCCGGGTTGAGGTGATCCTTGGCCATCTGATAATATTCCACCGTGTTCAGCGAAGCACAGCCCTTGACCCACGGGTCGATGGGATCGGAGGTGATGACGTCAAATTTTTCCTTGGTCGTGCGGAGGAAGTGGCGGCCATCATCGAAGATGACGGTGACCTTCTTGTCCTTGCCGCCGGGAACGAGGCTTTTGATGATGCGGGGATTGTGGATGACCCCGGCTTCGTCCACGAGTCCGTCAGTGATGCCGTAGTTTTCCTTGGTGAACCGGGGCGTGACGTATTTGGGCACGAGCGGCTCGATGTCCACGATGGTGATTTCCTCCACATCCGGATAAGGAATGAACGAACCGGCGGTCACGCCCGCGCCACAGGCGACGACGAGCACTTTTTTGACTTTGTCCGGCTCTTTGTGTGCGAGCACTGAAAGATGCCCCAGCATCCGCTGGAGGTGCATGTCCTGCGACTGGTTGGACGCCTGCACCTTGCCCGCGCCGTGGAAGCTGCGGACTCCCTGCGTCGTCATCGAAACGACCACGGAGACATTCATGCCCTCGCCCACATACTCCGCATAGATATTACCGGTGCCATCGCCCTTCGGGACGTTTATTTCCTCGGTCACGCCGTCCGCCCTCGCCGGGTTGTTCACAATGGATTCGGCGTAAGTCGGTGAAAATCGTCCGTAGGCAATGAGGCCCCAGTTGGGCGGGGTCACCGTGCTGGCAGCCCAAAATGCCACCCCGAGCGAACAGCATAGTGTCAGGGCGAGCCCAAAGCGGGGTCCGACTCCTGCCTGGGACTCTTCGCGGGAAGGCAGGAGCATCGGGGCGATGGTAACCGCGGCGGCAACGCCCGTCAGCGCGATGAGCAGACGCTGCGCGCCCTGGCTGCCGAATGCAGGCATCAGCCACAGGCTGAACCCGAGCGCGCCGACAATGGCCCCGACGGTGTTGGCGGCGTACACGCCGCCGACCAGCCGGCCCGATTCCGAACGGCGGGTGGCCACCGCTGCCAGCGCCAGCGGAAAGCTCGCGCCCCACAGCAGCGTCGCGGGCAGGATTGTCCACAAACAGCGGGCCAGGTCCATTTGGAAGGTGATCCAGGGCCGGGGAGGATTAAACAAGTCCGCCTTGATCGGCCAATAGGGCAACGAATGCATGGTCGTCCAGGCCGTCCAGGCGATGGCGGCACCCAGCAGCATCTGACACACGCCGAGCGCGAGCCGCGGAGAACGGGAATCACGCGCCACCATCGAGCCCACGCTGCTGCCGATGCCGAGCCCCGACAGGAATATTGCGAGAATGATGGAGAAATTATACACCGTCGCGCCGAAGAGCAGCGAAAGTTGGCGCGTCCACACCACCTCGGCCCCGAGGGCGGTCAGGCCGGACAACGCTATGGCAACATAGACCAGCTTGGTGCCCGGCGCCGAATTGCCTATGACCGGTGCAGCGGTCTCTGCCCTGGTTTCCACCCGCTCCGGCGCCTGCGGGGCCAAGGAGACAATGGCCAGCGCCAGCAGCGCGACCGCCGCGTTGATGCCCATGGCCACATAGGTGGCATAGTGCATGTCATGTTGCGGCAGGAGATAAAATCCGGCGTACAAACAGCCGAAGACCGCGCCCAAAGTGTTGCCGCCATAGAAAAATCCGAGCCACGAAACGCCCGAGGGGGTCGTTTCAATCCAGCGCGCCATCGCCGGCAAGGTCGCCCCCATCAGCATGGTGGGCGGCAGCAGGCAGATGCCGGCGACCACGCCGCGCATCAGGATGCCCGAAAAACCCTCGCCGCCAAACTGGGTGTAAAATTTCTCAATCCACGGCAGCACAAACAGCACCAGCAGACCGCTGGCGCCGATGCCCAGCTCCAGCATCGCATAGACGCGCAGCGGGTGGCAGGCCTTGGAAATCAGCCGGGGCAAAAAGAGGCTGCCCAGGCACATCCCGCCCATGAAAGTGCCGAGGAGCACCCCGAGCGATACGCCGGACGAACCAACCACGAGCTGCAGCATTTGCAGCCAGACAATCTCGTAGATGAGCGCGGCGCAGCCGCTGCCCACAAAGAGCAGCAGGAGCACCGGCAGAAAGCGCGGGGCAGCATCAGAACGCGGGGCAGGGGAGACGGTGGAGGTCATGCGATTCGACAGGGGAAAGGGGTGAGCGGACAGATTTGGGCTGAGGATGGCAAGTCTCCGTTTTTCGGCTGGGTCGGCTTGGGTGAACCCAAGGAAACCCGGGCGATGCCGGGGATAAGCATCGCCCCAAAGACGCGCCCGGCCCGCGAAAGTGTCAACCATCGTGGGACTTCCGGCCAACCGGGTGAAAACTGCCGGCACTCCCGCTTCGCGCTTGACGCCCGCCAGCCGAGACCAACGCTGCACCCTCGCAACATTTGCCCTCATCGTCTATCGGTTAGGACAGGGGATTCTCAATCCTCAAAGCGGGGTTCAACTCCCCGTGGGGGCACCAATTAACTTCCCTTCATGGAAGGCAAGAATCGAGTTGTGACGGGTTAAACCGGGCTGTTTGTTCGCTTTTGTGAGCCTTTCAAAACGCAATAAAAAGGTGTATCCACGGGCCGTGAAGGTCTGCCATGTCACCATCAGGGCCTGCCGGGTGCCATGAGCTACAAATATCGCATTCAAAGTTATGATAATTGGCTCGAACCGTGGCTGGCCAGGTTCAATGCCCCCAAGGGAACTGCGCTGGATGTCGGATGTGGCCCGGGGCTCGATACCCAATTCCTCTCCACGCGCGGTTTTGAAGTGCAGGCATGCGACGTGAGCGCCGACGCTCTCCTGCAGTCCGGTGGCCTGAATCCAACGGTGCCCCATGCGATCGCCGATGCGCGGGAGCTCCTGCCGTATCCGGATTCGATCTTCTCTGTCGTCGTGGCTGGGCTGTCCCTGCACTACTTTGACCAGGGCGGCTCTGTGCGCGCTTTCGGGGCGGTGCACCGTGTTCTCAAGCCCGGCGGCCTGTTTCTGTTCCGGCTGAACGCGTGGGACGACTTCGAATTCGGGGCCCCGAGGGTCCACGATGCGTGGCAGGTGGTGGCAGAGGCGAACGGAGCCATAAAACAGTTTTTTACCGAGGCCATGATCCGGGAGCTTGCTGCCGGCCGTTTCAGCATTGTCAGCATGGAAAAGAAGCGGAGCGAGCGTTACAGCCGGCCAAAATCTTTCTTCGAATGTTGCGCCATAAAGCCTGATCATGCGCCAGCGCCAGGTGCAGGCCGCCGCGCTTAACGTCAGGATCAGCCACCCGCAGCCAATTGCCCAGCGCCCTGACGAAACCCAGGATTCGGTAAAAGAGGCCCGGCAACTGGGGCCAAACCAGTACTGCAGGAAATATTCACGTCACAAAAAAGCACCTGTCATTTTGGCCCCCATCCGCCCCCTCCTTTTCAGGGCTTCAGCGGTAAAAAAAATGGCGTCCCCACGGGGATTCGAACCCCGGTTCTCACCGTGAAAGGGTGGTGTCCTAGGCCAGGCTAGACGATGGGGACGCAAACTCTACAAGGGACGGACGCTACGCCCATTCAGGGCGCGCACAAGGCAAAATTGCCCCACCTGGCCAACATTCGGGTTTTTGCTGGCGTCCGCGCCCTGTCCTTGGTTCCGCTGTTGCCGGGTTCATCTCATCCCTTTCATCTTTCGTCTCATTCTTCGCCATGACCTCCGCCGCCATCGCCGCCGCCCTCCCGGCCACCGCCGTCACTGCCATCGACCACCTGCCCTTCCCGAAAATCGCCTCCGGGAAGGTCCGTGAGATCTTCGATCTCGGTGACGCCCTGCTGCTCTCCGCGACCGACCGGCTCTCGGCGTTCGACGTGATCCTGCCCGATGGCATTCCCGGCAAGGGCATCGTCCTCACGCAGCTCAGCAACTGGTGGTTTGCGCAAACCGCCGCGCTCATCCCCAACCATCTCCTGCCCGACCAGCCCGGGGAATTCGCCCGTCGCGGCCTGGACGACCGGG
>CAIXIZ010000417.1 GCA_903919625.1 uncultured Verrucomicrobiota bacterium | reverse complement strand
CGATCTATTGATTCATGGAAGCTGTGGCAAGGCGGTCAGGCTGAGCGGCCGAAATCCGGGCAAGACAGGAGGGAGGGGAATGAGAGGCTGTGGGTGGATGAAATGAGGCCGGAACGATGAGAAAGGGCGGGGGCGGCTGTCAATTCGCGGGTGGCGGTGGTTTTACCGACCTGAAGCACCGTTCCCGGATCGGTGTTCGGCGGAGATGTTCCGCAAGCGGGAAAGCCGGATTGCTGCGTCTGGCAAAACCGGGTGACGCACGATCCGTCCCGGCTCTCCCGCGCCGGGCTGCGTTCTCCGCGTCGCCCGCTTCGGGAGAAGCGGGAATCTGCGGCAAGGGCGGTCAGGTTATTTTGCGAACCTCGGTAATCCGTTCCAGAGGGTGCGATCAAGCTGCCGGCCGGCCGCAGATGGGTCGGGCGGGCATTGCCTGCAGGTGAAGTTCCTGGACGACTGCCCGTGCCACGCCGGGTGAATCTCGGCCGGGTAACACCCCATGGTGCCGGACAAGCTTCGGCCCTACACTCATCCTCTCGGCTCAAGGGGGTCGCCCCGAACCCCAGTCATGAAAACCAACACCACCAAAGGATTCACGCTCGTTGAAATCATGATCGTGGTCGTCATCATCGGTCTCCTGGCGGCGATGGCGGTGCCGCAGTTCCAAAAGGTGCGGAGCAGCTCTCAGGACAAGAGTGTCATCAACAACCTGCGCCAGATGCAGCACGCGGCGGATCAATACTTCACCGAGAGCGGCCGGAGCTCGATTGCCTCGAGCGTCCTGATCGGCACCAACACCTCGCAGTACGTCAAGCCGTTCGGCACCGTTGCGGGTGAGACTTATACGCCCGTCCTAACTGCGGGTGCGGCAGTAACCGCCTCTGGGGTCGCCGGGGTCCGGACAATCACCTATCAATAGGCCATCACCGCCCTCTTGGGCTGGGGGTGGCTGGGCAGCAATGTTCTGGATTCCAAGGTTCCGGCACTGGCATCGGAAATGTCGGGTAAAATCGAGCGGGGGTTCGCAACCAATCGCTTGACCGATACTTGACCCACACTTGGACGCAGTCCGGCATGGCCAACACCATCATGGACAATCTCATTTGCTGAAGGATCTCGCCCGCACCCGGCCTGGACCTGGTTGTTTGCTCACCCGGCTGACCGGCGCCCCGTCCATGCCGCGTTGCCGTTGGGTTGCCCGTAAACGACACCCGGCGATGGATTATTTGAAAAGGCTCTGCGCGAACAGGTAGAGATTGTTGTTCCAGGTGACGAAATCATGGGCACCGGGATCCACGTTGTATACGTGCGGAACATTGTGCTCCTTGAGATAGGCGTGGGTGCGCTGACTGTAAGTGAGCAACCCGTCCTTCGCCCCGCCGGAAATCCACAGCAGTTTGAGCAGCTTGGCGGCTTTTTCCGCGTCCGGAACCAGCTGGTCGGGCGTCCGCGTGTTGGGCGCGGAGGAAAAGCCGCCCACATACGCGAAGGTGTCAAGGTGGGTGAGGCCAAAATCGAGCGACTGTCCGCCGCCCATTGAGAGGCCGGCGATGGCGCGGTGCTCGCGGTCGTTCTGGACGGAATAATGCGCTGCAACGAAGGGGATCATGTCCTTGAGCAGGTCGGTCTCGAAATCCTTGCCCCAGCCGGGGCCGCTGATTTCGGCCGCATCGCCGCCGCGCCCCCCACGTCCGCCACGTCCGCCACGCCCGGGGGCTGCGCCGCCATTGTTGCCACCCGCGCCCGGCTGCGTGACATTCCCATTGGGAAAGACAACGATCATCGGCTCGATCTTCTTTTCGGCGAGCAGGTTGTCGAGAATGAGGTGCGCCGCCCCCTGCCCAGTGTTCCACTCGGATTTTTCATTGCCACCGATGCCATGGAGCAGAAACAGCACGGGATATTTCTTGTCCTTGGAATAGCCGGGTGGAGTATAGACCTCCAGCCAGCGTTTCAAATCCGGAGCCACGGCGGTGGCGTCATAATCCACTTTCGTGAGCTCGCCGTGCTCAATTCCCTCCCGGACTTGGTTGAAGCCTGCGGGTGCCGGTGGCACTGACTGCTTGTCGTCGGCCCCAAGCGTGGGGGCACCGCCGTTGCGGCCACCACCACGACCCAGGCCGCTTCCAACACCGCCTTCCGGACCGGGCGCTGCGGCCTGAGCTTGCGCGCGTTGCGCGTCGGGTGCAGATTGGACAGCGGGTGCGAGCTGCGGCGCTGCGGCGGTCGGAGCGGGCTGGGTCGAGTCAGCGGCCAGGACGGCGAGCGGCATCGCCACGAGAGTCAGGAGGGTGGCAGCGGTTTTCATAGTTGGAATTTGGCCGGGGGTTTTCTAGTCGGGAAACGTAGGGCAAATTCGTTTGATGAGGTATGAGTAATTCGCCTTCGGGTAAAGACAAATGGCAGTACTCCGGTCGGCGCGGGGGCATCGCAGTTTATTGCGGACAAAGGTGAGATACATCCAATGATAATAACGGTAGTTAAATAAAGGGTACGTTAATACCGCAGTAAACAGACCATGGCCAGAACTCTGCGCGAAATTGCCATGGCTAGTTAAGACTTTCCCGCAGTAGCCTTGGTCGCGATTGTTTGGTTGTTCGCGGGCTCAAGCTGGAGGCAAAGGAACGTGCCTAAGGCTCCTATCGGGAGTGGAAAAGCAAATAAAACATAAGCCAAGGGGTCCGACCAGTCTTGATGCGTGAAAAGCAGAAAAAGTGCAGTGATGATTATGGAGAGGACGCCCAAAATTCCGCCAGTGGCGGATCGCTGCGTTCTTTTTTTTAAAAACCCGATGGTGAGTGACAGTGCGGCAAACAAGTTCGGGACACTAAATATGACAAAAAGCAGCATGGCCCAGTCGTTGCCAAAATCGGCGAATATTAATGGAGTTTTCATAACTTGGAACAACCGGTTGGGCTGCGGCACTGGTGGACGCTACAGGACTCGAACCTGTGACCCCGTGCGTGTGAAGCACGTGCTCTAACCAACTGAGCTAAGCGTCCGCTACACCAGCGCGGCAACCTGAGGGGTGCGCGGCGGCAAATCAACCTTGTTTTCAGGCCATCACTTTTCCCCGCGCACGGCCCGGCGGCGGCCGGGATATAGCGTGTGGCAGATTTCGCACCGGGTGCCGTCGCAGCCGCGCGCGGTGCAGTGCCCGCGGCCATAGAAAATAATCCGCAGGTGCAGTTGGTTCCAATGGTCGCGCGGGAAGAGTTTCTTCAGGTCCGCCTCCGTCTGCGTCACGTTGCGGCCCGACGTCAGGCCCCAGCGTTGCGCGAGGCGGTGGATGTGGGTGTCGACAGGAAATGCCGGGACCTCAAACGCCTGCGCCATCACCACGCTCGCAGTCTTGTGCCCGACGCCGGGCAGGGCCTCCAGTTCGGCAAAGCTGCGCGGCACCGCGCCGGCATGATGGGCGACGATGAGCCGGGAAAGCTCCTGGAGCGCGGCGGACTTGCGGGGGGCCAAGCCGCAGGGGCGGATGATCCGGGCAATCTCGGCGACCGGGAGGCGCGCCATTTTTTCCGGGGTGTCAGCCAGGGCGAACAGCGCGGGCGTGACGGAGTTGACCCGCACGTCGGTGCACTGGGCCGAGAGGACGACGGCGACGAGGAGCGTAAAGAGATCGCGATGGGTGAGCGGAACGGGGGTTTGTGGGTAAAGCTCCGCAAGGCGACGATCGACAAAGGCGGCGCGGTCAGCGGCGGTGGTAAAGACAGTCATGCCGGGATCAGCTTGTTGGCCGGTGCCGGTTGGGCAAGCGGGGAGGCAGGTGAAGCGGGCACCGTCCTGGCCCGGGCGGGGAATTCAGGATTGCCAAAGCTGGCACGAACCGGCGCATTGGCGCGACGTTTCCCTCGCCCGCCATGTCCCGGTTTAACCCGATCTGCCTGTTGCTCGTCCTCGCCGGCGGACCGCTGGCCGCAGGGGTAAGCGCGCAGGGAAAACCGGTGGCGGACGAGGCGCTCCGGTTGCCCGAGACTTTGCTGCCTGGTTTGGCGCCGCTGATCCAGGGCGCACTCAATGACTCCTCGCGCGTGCTGCAGGCGCGGCTGGCCTTGGCGACGTCGCAGGCGGAGGAGCAGGACGCGCGGTCGGGGCTGTATCCGCATGCCAATGTGACGGCGAGCGCCGACGGGCGCCGGGAAATCCTGAAAGACCAGCCCGGCTCACGCTATAATTTCAACGATTCCTACGGGGGCAGCGTGACGCAGCCGGTCTACCATTGGGGAGCGCTGGCCAACCGGGCGCGCATCGGCGAGATCGAGCGTCAGCTCGCCGAGCACGAGTTCACCGAGGCCCGGCGCAACCTTGTCCTGGAGCTGCGCGCGCAATACACCGGTCTCATTGTGCGCCGGCTCGACCTGGCGCAGGCGCGCTGGGATGACCGCCGCCACGCGGACCAGTTGCAGCGCGACGTGGATCGCGCCGCCCGGGGCGAGGTGGCGTCGCTTGATCTGGCGGACGAGCGGCTCGTCGCGCAGGACTGCGCGCTCGCGGTCGAACGGCTCACGCGGGCGTGGGACCGGGCAAGTGGAGATTTTGCCGTGCTGATCGGGGCCAGGGATTTTCCGGGCGACAACCTGCCGGCAGAAATCCCGCCTGTGCCGGACTGGACGGCCGGGCTGCGGCCGGCGGCGAATCCAATCATGCCGCCTGTGGCCAACGCCGGTCCGCCCGCCGCCCTGGCGGCCGTGGCCCAGGAGCGCGAGGTGGCGGCGCTCAACCTCGAAATTGCCCGGGTGCAGCAGCGGCCGATGTTCAACCTGGTGGCCGGAGCCACGCAGGACTTTGTGTTTGGCGCCCAGGTCTTCTACCTCGGCTTCCAGGCCAACTGGAATATTTTCGACGGCGGAGCAACTTCCGCCGCGGTGAGCCGGGCGCGCACCGAGGTGCGGCGGAAAACGCTCGCTTACGACCTGGCGGAGCAGGCGTTGCAGCGGCAGCTCGCGGACGATTGGAAAGACCTGGAACTGGCGCAGCGGGAGCTGGCGGTGAAGGAGGCCCGTTTCACCCAGTCGGCCGCGCGACTCGCGGCGGACCAGCCGCGCAAGGATGCCGGCCAAATCTCCGCCGATGACTGGGACAGGCGGCGTTTTGACCATGAACAGCTGCGCGGCGAGGTGCAGCGGTTGCGCGCGGCGCAGTTGCTCCGCGTCGCCGAATATGCCCTGCTGCAGGAGCGTGGCACGCGTCCGTCCGCCAGCATCACCTTCCCATGAAAATCAATTCCACGCTCAAACTCGGCGGCCTCCTCGTGCTGGCAGGGCTGGCGGGCTTCGTCCTGCTGGGCCGTCCGCCGGTGGCGGCGGTGGCCGCGGTCAAACGCGGGCGGGCGGTCAACGCCGTGCCGGCGACCGTCATTGTCCGCGCCGGCGCGGTGCGGGTGGTGCGCAGCGAGATTGGCGGGAGCGTCAAGTCGGCCGCGCTGGCCGTGGGGGCGCGGGTGCGGGCGGGCGATGTGCTGGTGCAGATCGACGACGTGGATCTGCAGATCGGGCTGAAGCAGCTGAACAATGCCCGTGAGGCGGTGCTGAAACGGCAGAAGGTCGGCTCCGCCAGCGAGCTGCTGCTGACGACCGCGCGCGAAGACTGGGACAGGGCAAAACGGCAGGCCGAGGCGGGGACGTTCCCCCCCGCCGACCTGGAGAAACTCCAGCGCAATGTGCAGCAGCTGGAGAACACGGTGGCGCTGGAAAAAATCGACCGCGAGGCGGAGCTGGCCGACCTGGCCAGCAAGCTTGAGGTGCAGCAGAGGTTGATTGGGAAAACGCGCCTGATCGCGCAGGAGGACGGGCAGGTCGTTACTGCGGAAGTGCGGCCGGGAGATCTCATCCCGGCGGACGCATCGCTGGCGACGCTGGTGTCCGACACCCCGGTGGTCGAGGCGAGCATCAGCGAGGAAAGCTATGCGGGAATTGCGCCAGGCCAGCGGGCGACAGTGACCCTGCTCGGCTATGGCACGGAGAAATTTGAGGCGACCGTGGCGGCAGTGCTGCCGACGACCGATCCGGCGACGCAGCGCTACACCGTGCGGCTCGACGTGAAAATCGCGCCCGGCCGGCTGATTCCTGGACTGGGCGGCGAGGCCAGGGTGATCCTGGGGGAACGCGCCAACGCGCTGCTCGCGCCGCGCCGGGCGCTGCAGGGCGACTATGTGCTGGTGGCCAAGGACGGCCGGGTGGAACAGCGGCACGTGGTGCGCGGCTTTGCGAACCTGCAGGAGATCGAGCTGGTGAGCGGCGTCGCCGAGGGCGAACTGGTCATCACCGACAGCCTGGACGCCTTCCGCCCGGGGGACCGCGTGCGGGCGGAGCAACCCTGAGCGCGAGGCCATGCCGCCCAACCTGCGCATCGCCCTGCGGTTCCTGACGGCCCGGAAGCGCTCCATGCTGATGAGCCTGGCGGGCATCGTGTTTGGCGTGGGTTTTTTCATTGTCACCCAGGCCCAGACGAGCGGCTTTGAAGACTTTTTCATCCGCACCATCCTCGGGACCAACGGTGCGTTGCGGGTGGAATACCACATCCAGGCGACGGCGGATCCCGACGCGCCGGCGGCGGCTCCGGGCACCAAGGAGTCCAGCGACGGCGACATCGAAAATCCCGAGCTGGTGGCGGCGGCGGTGCGGCAGTTTCGCAACGTGTCCGGGGTCTCGTTGATTTTGCAGGCCGGGGTGAACCTGGTGGGCAGCGCCTATGCCTCGCCCGCGCGGGTCTATGGCGTCAATCTCGACGACCATCTGGCCGTGACGGATCTGGCCCGGCAGATTTTGCGCGGCGACCTGGAGGAGTACCGACGGACACCCAACGGCGCGCTGCTGGGCAGCGCGCTGGCGACCTGGCTGCATTTGGGAACAGGCGACACTTTCACCATAGAAACGCGCGGGCAGACGCGGCGTTATCGCGTGTGCGCGATCTACGAGACGGGCATCCACGACATCGACAAGGAGCGTGTCTATCTGCACCTCGCCGAGGCGCGCTCTCTGCTGCAACAGCCGGGGGCGGCGAGCTACATCCAGGTCGCCCTGTTCGATCCGGCGCGGGCGCCCGAGGACGCCCGGCAGCTGCAGGCGGTGATCTCGCATACGGTGACCTCCTGGCAGCAGCGCGAAAAATCGTGGCTGGAGGTGTTCCGGGTGCTGCGGCTGTCCTCGGCGATCACCGTCTCGACGATCATCCTCGTGGCGGGGCTGGGCATGTTCAACACCCTGGCGCTGCTCGTCATGGAGAAGACCAAGGAGATCGCCATCCTGCGCTCGATGGGCTACACGCGAAATGACATCGCGCAGATTTTCCTCTGGCAGGGTGCGCTGGTCTTTGCCGCCGGCGCGACGTTCGGCGCGCTGTTTGGGGCGGGCGCGACCTGGGCCGTGTCGCGGCTGCCGATCCACATCCGGGGGATTTTTTCCACCGACTCGTTTGTCGTGACCTGGTCGCCCTGGCACTACGGGGCGGCGGTGACGGTGGCCGCGGTGGTCGTGCTGTTTGCCAGCTACCTGCCCGCCCGCCGCGCCGCGCGGCTGGAGCCGGGCGACATCGTGCGCGGCACGGCACAGTAGCGCGCTCCCTTCAAAGTCAGATCCACCCTTTGCCTGTGAACCGTCCTCCTCCTCCTTCCCCCCACCTCTCCGCCGCCGCAGGCGGCGGCGAGGCCGCTCCGGCATTGGAATGCCGGGGGCTGCACCGCCACCTGGGAACAGGCGAGGGGAGGGTGCATGTGCTGCGCGGGGTGTCGTTTGCCGCGGAGCGTGGGCGCGTTTACGCCATTGTCGGACCCTCGGGCTGCGGCAAGTCCACGCTGCTCTACCAGCTCGGTCTGCTGGACCAGCCCGACGACGGGCAGGTCTGGATCAACGGCGGGCTGATGTCCGTGGCGGACGACGGGCGGCGCACGGCGGCGCGGTGCCGGCATGTGGGCTTCGTGTTTCAGTTTCATTTTCTGCTGCTGGAATTCACCGCGTTGGAAAATGTCATGCTGCCGATGCGCAAGCTGGCGCGGCTCACCCCGCCGGCGATGGAGGAGCGGGCGCTCGGGCTCCTGGCGGTCGTCGGGCTGGGTGACAAGGCCCGCCGCGCCGCGGCGCATCTTTCCGGCGGCGAGCAGCAGCGCGTGGCGGTCGCCCGGGCGCTGGCGAACGAGCCGACCGCCATCCTGGCGGACGAACCGACCGGCAATCTGGACGCCAGGAATTCCGGCCTCGTTTTCGACCTGCTCACCAGCCTGGCGCGGCAGAACGGCCAGACGGTCGTGCTGGTCACCCACAACCCTGAAATGGCCGCGCGTTGCGACGACGTGCGGCCCATGCGCGATGGCCAGTTTGTCCGCTGACCACGCGGCCCCGCCGGGCGCATGGCGGCCGGAGCTGGCGGCGGCCTGGCACGGGCTCACCACGGCCCGGCGGCGCGGGCTGCTGGCCCTGGTCTGCGCGACGCTGGTGGCGTTTGGCTCGCAGTTTGCCGAGATGCCCTGGCGCAGCGCGCTGCGCGGGACGGACAGCAGCTTTTATTATTTTTGGCTGCGGTCGCTGATGGTGGACGGCGACTGGGATTTCCGCAACGACATCGCGGAGTGCGACACCTGGCCTTCGGAGGGCTTTCGGCAGGAAATGTTGAAACGTCAGCCCACGCCCGTCGGCCGGCAGGCCAACAAATATGGCATCGGCTGGGCGGTGCTGTCGGTCCCGGCCTACCTGGCGGCCGACGGGGTGGTCGCGGCCGGACGGGGGCTGGGGGTGTGGACGCTGGCGCGCGACGGTTACAATCCGGTCTAACAGACATTCATCTATTCCTGGCATTTTCTGCTCGCGCTGGCCGGGCTGTTGCTGGCCTGGCGCTGCGTCCGGCGCTGGTGCGACCCGCCCACCGCGCTGCTGGCGGTCGGGCTGCTGTGGGCGGGCAGCCCGCTCATCTATTATCAGACCTTTAAGCTCAGCTTAAGCCACAACGCGGCCTTTCTCGGGGTGACGCTGATGACCTGGGCGTTGCTGCGCGCGCGGGAGGAACGGGGGCGCAACTGGCCGTGGTGGCTGGCCGGGATGGCGTGGGGGCTGATGCTGATTGTGCGGTTTCAGCTGGCGGTGTTTGCGGTCGTGCCGGCGTGGATCTGGTGGCGGGAGGCCCGCGCAGCCGGCACCACGCGACGGGCGGCGGCGATGGCGGGGGCCTGGCTGGCTGGCGTGGTGCCGCTGCTGGCGCTGCAATTTTTCGCCTGGCATGTGGTCTATGGCCGTTGGCTGGTGTTCACCTACGGCGAGGAAGGGGAGGGGTTCAACTGGCTGCACCCCGCGTTCTTTGGCGGACTGCTCTCCGCGCAACACGGGCTTTTTTACTGGCATCCCTTTTTGCTGGCGGGGGCAACCGGGCTGGGCTGGCTGGCCTGGCGGCGCGACCGGCTGGCGCTGGCCGGGAGCCTGGCGTTGGTGCTGGTGGTCTATGTCAACGCGGCGTGGTGGTGCTGGTGGTTCGCCTCTTCATTTGGGCAGCGCGCCTTCGACGGGGCATGCCTGTACCTGATGATCGGGCTGGCAGGTTTGCTGACGCGGCTACCTGCGGCGGGCCGGACGGCGCTGTGCGGGCTGGGCGGGATGGCGGCGGCCTGGAATTTTTATGTCATGGCGGTGTTCTATACGACCGCGATTTCCCGCAATGATGCGGTCACCTGGGCACAGATGTTTCACGCCGGCGGGCGGTGCTGGACGATTGTCCGCGAGTTCCTCAGCCAGCTCCCATGAACGCATCAGGTGAAAGCCCGGGCAGGGTGCCGGTCACCGTCCGCCCGCCGGGCTGGCCGGCTTGCGGGCTGCTGGGCGCCGGGCTGGCGCTGGTGGTGGCCCTGGCGTTGCGGCTGGCCGCCGTGGCGTTGAACGGCTCGCTGTCGAGTGACGTGGTGTATTCGTACCTGCTGTCCGCCGACGTGCTCGCGGGAAAATATCCGCTGACGGGCTGGGGATTTGGCGGGGCACCGTTCTTTTTCCCGGATTTTTTCATCCAGCTGCCGGCCCTGGCCCTGACGGGGCCGGGCGGACCGAGCTTTGCGGTGTACGCGGTGGTTTACACGGTGGCGCTGGCCGGGCTGATCGCGGCGGTCGCCCGCGGGTGGACGGACTGCAGCCAGGAGGCCGCCGGACTCACCGGCGAAGTCGCGGTGATCGCCATGCTGGCCCTGCAGTTCCTCCCGCAACATCTTCCCGTGCTCTGGCTGCAGCCACTGCCCGGCTATCACGGCGGCACGTTGCTCACCGGGCTGGCGCTGGTCGCGTTGGCCGGCCGGCTGCGCCGGGCGCCTGCGCCCGGGCGGGGCGGGTGGCTTGCGCCGGGGGCGGTGCTGACCGCCGGGCTCTGCTCGGACTCGCTGCTGCTGGTGCAATTTGCCGTGCCCCTGGTCATGGCGTTGCGCTGGGCGGAGCGACGCGGGGACGCGCCGCCCGGAACCACGCGGCGGCTGGCAGGCCTGTGCGGCGGGGCGCTGGGCCTGGCCGTGCTGGTGCGGCTGGGCCTCGCGCTGGCGGGGTGGGGTTATTATTACCGGCTGGGTTTCCGCCAGGCGCCGACGCCGCCGGTCCTGTGGCAGGCGGCGGAAAAATTCCTCACCGAGGCCGTGCGCGAGCTTGGCCCGCACGCGTGGGGCTGGGGGGCGGGCGCGGGGGCCTGGCTGGTGCTGCTGGCGGCGGAGCTGCGCCGGCGTCACCGGCCGGCGGATACGGCCGGCCGGGCGCTGCACCTGTTCACGGGACTGAGCCTGGCCGGCATGGCCGGCGTGCTGGTGTTCATGGGTTTCTGGAAAAATTGGGCCAATGTCCGCTATCTGCTCAATGTCCTGCTGCT
>CAIXIZ010000416.1 GCA_903919625.1 uncultured Verrucomicrobiota bacterium | reverse complement strand
TCGTGGCGCTCTACGAGCTGCAATACCGGAAGGGACTCTATCTTACGCCAATCTGGAACGCCTATGAATACCTGGCGCTCTTTTGCATCGTGCTGCTGCATGAGTTTGGCCACTCGCTGGCCTGCCGGCAGACCGGCGGCCAGGCGGACACCATCGTGCTTTGGCCCCTTGGGGGTGTCGCGTATGTCAATCCACCGCAACGTGCCGGAGCGCAACTCTGGAGCATTGCGGCCGGGCCGCTGGTCAATGTCGCGCTGTTGCCGGTTTTCGCCGGCCTGAACTGGCTGGCCTGGTCGGGCCACTGGTCGGATACGGCGCCCGACACCGTCAGTTTCCTGAAAACGGTGGCAAGCATCAATCTGGGCCTGCTGATCTTTAACATCCTCCCAATTTACCCACTCGATGGCGGTCAGATTTTGCGCTCGCTGTTGTGGTTTTGGCTCGGGCGCTCCCGCAGCCTGCTGGTGACGTCATCGCTTGGCTTTTTGGGTGTGGCCGGATTGGTCTGGCTGGCCGTGATTGAGCGATCCCTCTGGCTCGGCGTGATCGCCTATTTTGTCGGCAGCCAGTGCTGGAACGGCTTCCAATATGCCCGTGCGCTTGCCCGCGCGGAAGCCGGCCAGGGCCTGTTCACCCGCAACGGGCCCGGTTGATTCTGGCCTTTGTCGAATCCGTCGTTCCGCGTTCCATATTTTCCTTATTCTCTGCGTTTCGTCCATGCGTTTCCACAAATACCACGCCCTCGGCAATGATTACATCGTCCTTGATCCGCGCGACTTCCCCGCGTGGTCCACGGCCCCGACCGTCGAACAAATCCGCGTCATCTGCCATCGCAACTTTGGGGTGGGATCCGACGGCATCCTCTGGGGGCCGCTGCCCTCCCAGCACAGCGAGTTTGGGCTGCGGATTTTCAATCCCGACGGTTCCGAGGCGGAAAAATCCGGCAACGGCCTCCGCATCTTCTCCCGCTACCTGTGGGACCAAAAGCTTGTCCAACACCCCAATTTCACCGTGGAGACCCCCGGCGGCCAAGTGCAGGTGGCCATCAAGGACGGCGGGCAGCTGCTGACCATTGCCATGGGCACGGTGAGCTTTGACAGCACCAAGATTCCGGTCACCGGTGCGCCCCGCGAGGTGCTCCATGAAAAAATCACCGTCCTCGGCCGGGAATTCGGTTACAATGCCGCGACCATTGGCAATCCGCACTGCGTGATCCCCTTGCCGGAAATCTCGGCTGCGCTCGCCCACCAGTACGGCCCCCACCTGGAAACCCACCCGAATTTCCCCCGCAAAACCAATGTGCAGTTCCTGAAAGTGCTCGACCGCGCCAACATCCAGATCGAAATTTGGGAACGCGGCGCCGGCTACACCCTGGCGTCGGGCAGCAGTTCCAGTGCGGCGGCCGCGGTCGCGCACCGGCTCGGCCTCGTGGACCGCCAGGTGACCGTACACATGCCGGGCGGGAAGATCGGGATTGAAATCGGCGACAATTTCTCAATCAGCATGACCGGCACGGTGAACAAAGTCGCCGAAGGCACCATGCATCCGGAACTTTTTGCCGTGAAGGTGTGAGCTTGCCGACGGGCCTTTGCTTCCGCCCAATTGATCCATGTCTGCCGCCACCGATCTCAACATCGACCATGTCGCCCGCCTCGCGCGGATCGCGCTCACCCCGGAAGAACGGGCCCAGTATGCCCGCCAGCTGGGCGACGTACTCGCTTCGATCGAGCAGCTCAAACGGGTGGATGTGTCCCAAGTGGAACCGACCGCCCATGCCTTTCCGGTCGCCAATGTCTGGGCCGACGACATTCCGCAGCCGGGCCTGGCCGTCGGCGCCGTCCTGCAAAACGCCCCTGCGGCGCGTGACAACATGATCGTGGTCCCCAAAGTTGTCGAGTGACCCAGCCGATGTCGGACGAACTATTTTATCAATCCGCCGCCGGTCTCTCGGCTTTGCTTACTGACCGCAAGCTGTCGGCGGTCGAGCTGACACAGGCCATTGTGACCCGCACGAAACAGGTCGAGCCCAAGGTGCATGCGTTCAATTCCTTCGATGCGGACGATGCGCTGGCGCAAGCCGCCGCCTCGGATGCGCGGCGGGCCGCCGGACAGGGCAGGGGGCCGCTCGAGGGCATCCCGGTGGGCTTTAAGGATGTGATTGCCGTGGCCGGCCAGCCACTGACCGCCTCCAGCAAGATGCTGGCGAATTTCATCTCGCCCTATGATGCGACCGTCACGACCAAGCTGAAAAGTGCCGGCGCGATCTGCTGGGGCCGGCTCAATCTCGATGAATTTGCCATGGGCTCCTCGACGGAAAATTCCGCCTTTCAGCCGACATGCAATCCGTGGGATCTGACGCGGGTTCCGGGCGGCTCGTCCGGCGGCAGTGCGGCCGCGCTCGTGGCGGGCGAGGCCATTCTCACCCTCGGTTCCGACACGGGAGGATCCATCCGCCAGCCGGCGGCGCTTTGCGGGGTCGTCGGCCTTAAGCCGACCTATGGGCTGGTCTCGCGTTACGGCCTGATCGCTTTCGCCTCGTCGCTCGACCAGATCGGGCCGTTTGCCCGGACGGTGGAGGATGCGGCGATTTTGCTCGGCGCCATCGCCGGCCATGACGGGCGCGACTCCACCTCATTTCAGACCGTCATCCCCGACTATCGGGCCGGGCTGAAACAGCGCAAAGGGCCGTGGCGGCTCGGGATTCCCCGGGAGTATTTTGGCGCCGGCCTCGACCCCGAGGTGGCCGCCGCCGTGGAAAAAGCGGTGGCGTTCTACCGGGCGCAAGGCTGTGAAATCAAGGAGGTGTCTCTGCCCCACACGGAGCATGGGGTGGGCGTCTATTACATCATCGCGACGGCCGAATGCTCCTCGAATCTTTCCCGCTATGACGGCATCCGCTACGGTCACCGGACGAAAGACGCCAAGGACATCCTCGACCTTTATTTCAAGTCCCGCGCCGAAGGCTTTGGCCCGGAGGTAAAGCGCCGGATCATCCTCGGCACCTATGTCCTCAGCAGCGGTTACTACGACGCCTACTATTTGCGTGCCCAAAAGGTCCGCACCCTGATCCGGC
>CAIXIZ010000415.1 GCA_903919625.1 uncultured Verrucomicrobiota bacterium | reverse complement strand
TGAGGAGGTCAGCGGTTCGAACCCGCTAGGGTCCACCAAACAGCGAGTTCTGGAAATAAATATCCCATAAAAATGGAACAGCCGGCGGCCCCACGCCACCGGCTGCCCGTTATCCCAGACAGTTCTCAGTGTCTGAAACCCCGTCCGGAAATTGTTTGATGCGCCATGCCGTCATATGGGTTTGCAGGTGGTCACCCCCAGAGGGACATACGCCGGACAGAATCGGATCGCCGCCGTCAGGATGGGGACGATCCCCACCAGCCCCCACCAGCTTTGGCCATACAGCCCAGTAAGGAGCACGGCGCCACCCACAAGAAATCGGCCGGTGCGGTCAAGCGTACCTATGTTTGGTTTCACGGTGGTGTTGGGTTATGCTGCCTGCGCCCACACCCTAGCACTTCAGTGCCCAGTCCGCTCCGCGTCTTTTGCCAAGGGTTGCGCATATTTTGTTTCCCGCGGGGTGAAGCACCCGGTTCGCACCGGCCTGGGCGGCTCGGCGCTGCCCGCCGATCGGCCAAAACGCATTCTGGCCGGAAAACGGTTCGCCTAAAGATTAAAAGATGCTTGACCCGCCCTCTGCCCGTGAAACACTTAACACCATGGTTAAGCGTAAATCCGCCCGGATGGACCCGGTCTACCGGGCCCTGGCCGACCACACCCGCCGGGAGATACTCCTGCACGTCGCGCAGGCGGACTGCACGGTGGCGGAGCTCTGCGCGCCCTTCGCCATCTCGGCGCCGGCGGTTTCCCGGCATCTTAAAATCCTGGAGGCGGCTGGCATTCTGCAACGTGTGCGGACCGGAAAACATCACCGGTTTCATCTGGATCCCCGGCCCCTGGCCGCTGTCAGCGCCGCCCTCCAGGAGCTCACGGGCTTCTGGCTCCGGCGGCTCGATGAGCTGGAAGCATTTCTCGAGCACGAAAAATCCCCGGCCCAACGCGCCAAATCATGAACCCTCCCTCCCAGATACTGAAAATCACGCGCCAACTGCGGCACGGGCGCGCCCGGGTGTTTTCCGCGCTCACCGATCCCGTCAAGATGAGCCAGTGGTTCTTCGGCCTGCAAGGCGGCCAGGCCAAGGTGACCAACGAGCTTCGTCCCGGCGGACGCTATCGGATCGAAATGTCGAACGGGCAGCAGACCGCCATCGCGCAGGGGTCATACCTGGAAATTGTGCCACCCGAGAGGCTGGTCTTCAGCTGGCAGTCTTGCCTGGACGGGAGCGAGACCAGGGTGACCATCGAGCTGATGGAGGCCGCGGGCGGCACGAAGCTTATTCTCACCCATGAACTGCGGGAGGATCAGGTGCCGCCGCACCGCGAGGGCTGGAATCTCTGCTTCGACCACCTGGAGCACCATCTCGATGGCCAGCCGGCCCCGGCGGCCGCCAAATCCGTTTCGTAACGGCAAGAACCCAGACCGTATTTTCAATGCCACGCAACCACTCAGCCCCATTCCTCATGAGCAAAAAAACCTCCTCCCCCACGCTTGAGCATCACCCGGTGGTAACCCGTAAAAAATGGCTCGAAGCCCGTCTCCACCTGCTGGCGCAGGAAAAGGCCTTCACCCAGGCCCGCGAACGGCTAGCCGCCCGGCGCCGCGCCCTGCCGTGGGTGAAAATCGACCAGGAGTATTGGTTTGAGGGACCGCAGGGTCGCGAGTCGCTGGCCGACCTGTTTGCCGGAAAAAGCCAGCTGGTGGTTTACCATTTTATGTTCGGCCCGCGCGATCAGGCCGGCTGCGCCCACTGTTCGTTCTGGGCGGACAACTTCAACCCGATCATTGCGCACCTCGGACAGCGCGACGTGACCATGCTCGCCATCTCGCGCGCGCCGCGGAAGAAACTGGTGCGGTTCCAGACCCGCATGGGCTGGGACTTCCCATGGGTTTCCTCCCATGGCTCGGATTTCAACTATGACTTCAATGTCTCCTTCACCGCCGCGGCGGTCCGGAGCGGCAAACAGTTCTACAATTACCGGATGGCCCCGGCCTATTGCGCGGACCGCGAGGGCGTGAGCATCTTTTATAAAAATGCCCACGGGGAAATTTTTCACACCTATTCCTGTTTTGCCCGGGGCATCGACATGCTGAACACCGCCTACCAGTACCTCGACCTCGTCCCCAAGGGCCGCGACGAGAATCCGGACAACACGCAGTCGTGGGTCGACTATCACGACCGTTATAAAAAATAATGCCGCGCCTGCCCATGGGGTGAAGCAGGTTGCCGGCACCGCAGCCGCCCGCTGAACGGGTTTTTGACGTGCGGCGGGCCGCCCCTTGCATTCGCCGCCGTCTTGCGCTCGCCAGACAAGTTGTTCGCCCGGCTGCTTTGCCAGTTGCAATCGGTGAAAGGTATTGCCCGATTATGGCTGCTTCCGGCCTGGCTTTCTGGCTGGCTGCATTGCCCCCTTCGCCCGGCCCTTCGCTCCGAACCATGTCCCACCTCCCCGACTGCCTATACTGCCGCCAAGACCAGCGCCTGCACGACCTCATGCTGGAGGTTGCCTCGCTCGGCGTATCCACGCTCTACCTCTTCAAGGAGCAGACCTATAAAGGCCGTTGCGTGGTGGCATATCGCGGGCACGTCAACGAACTGTTCGAACTCCCGGCGGATGAGCAGGCGCGCTTCATGCACGATGTCGCCCGGACTGCCCGGGCGCTCAAGACCGCCTTTGGGCCTGCCAAAATCAATTACGGCGCCTACTCCGACAAACTCCCTCACCTCCATTTTCACCTGGTGCCCAAGTATCATGACGGGCCGGCCTGGGGCACGACCTTTGCGATGATGCCTGAGCCCAGGAAGCACCTGGTGGCTGACGAGTATGCCGCTCTGGCCGAGAATATTCGCACCGCGCTGGTCGGTTAACCACAGAAGTTGCTTGCTGGTGATCGGACCACCTGCCGCCCGTCGCTCTCGCAGCTGGCGATAGGAATATTTCGGATCGGACGGGTGGCCTGACCGCGCCTTGCAAGCCGGCGCCTTGGCGGAGCGATGCCAGTTCAGGCCTAGTTGCCAGTGTCGGCATATGGATTGGCGACATCGGCGGGATCAGCTGCCACGGGACCGTTGGCATCATTGTAAACAGCACCATCGCCATTGCCGCCAGATCCGCCGGGAGCTCCACCAAATGCGTTACGGTAAGCCGTGGCATTTGCGGCGTTTGGCTGGCGGACACCGAATCCTCCACCAGCATAGGATGGGTTTGCCAGTGGCACACCCCCGAATGACGGAAAGGCCGCCAACGCCGGGGTGGCGGCCAAATTTTCGGTGTGGTGATTGATCGAGGCGAGATGAGTAACGGCCAAAATGGCCATGAGCAGGTTGATTGCGGCCACGGTTACAGTCAGGGCGAGCAGGGTGCGAGCGGTTTTCATAGAGGCCTGCGTATACGGCAGCGGCCAGGTCCTGAATGGCAATGGGCTTGAGCAAAACCTGGCGGATGCCCGACAGTTGAATCATTTCTGACGATAAAGCCACGCCATTTCCCGTCATGAGGATGATGGGCAATCCGGGGCGGAGGGACAAAAGCTGACCCGCGAGCTGGAGACCGGTCATGCCAGGCATGGTGTAATCGGACAGCACCAGTGAATAACGCAGGGGTTCCGCCCTGACCAACGCGAGCGCATCGGCCGGCCGGTTCACCACCTCGACCTCGTAACCGAGTGAGCTCAGCAATTTCTGGCCCAGTTCGGTGATCGGCTGGTCATCATCGACCAGCAGAATCCGCTCCCCCTGGCCAATCGGCACGGGCGTTGCCGCCCCCGTTACCACCGCCATTTCGCCGCGGTGTACCGGAAAATAAAGCTGAAATTCCGTCCCCTGACCCGGCTGACTGTGCACGGTGACCGTGCCGTTGTAACTAGTCATGATCCCGTGCACCACCGACAGGCCCAGTCCAGTTCCCTCGCCCGGAGGTTTGGTGGTGAAAAAGGGCTCAAAGATCCGCTGCAGGGTGGTCGCATCCATGCCTTCCCCGGTGTCACTCACCGTCAAACAGGCATAAACTCCCGGTCGCAACCGCAACTGAACCGCAGTATAGGATGCATCGACCGTGCACCGCTCCAGTCTAACCTGCAGCCGGCCATGGCGGCCTTTCATGGCGTGCCACGAATTGGTGCCGAGATTCATCACGATTTGATGTATCTGGGTGGCGTCGGCCAGCACGACCGGAACATCGGTCGCGAAAGTGATTTCAAACTCAATGGTGGCAGGGATGGTTGCCCGCAACAGCTTGAGGCTGTCCGCGACAATCAGCTTCAATTGGAGCGGACAGAGCGTGATCTTCTGGCGACGGCTGAAAGTCAGCATCTGCCTCACGAGTCCGGTGGCATGGTTGGCGGCCCGTAATGTCGCATGCAGATGCTCCCGCAATTCTGGGTTCTGGTCCAGTTTCATCAGGGCGAGCTCGGCCTGGCCGATGATCACGGCCAGCACATTGTTGAAATCATGCGCGATGCCACCGGCCAGGGTGCCGATCGCCTCCAGTTTTTGGGTTTCCCGGATACGGCCCTCCAGTTTTTTGCGCGTGGTGATGTCTTCCGCCACACCCACAATCCTGAGGACTTCTCCGGAAGCGTTGCGCACCGGCGATGCCCGGTCACGGATCCATCGGATTGAGCCATCCGGCCACATGATGCGGTATTCCTCATCATAGGTGCCCATGGCCTGTTTTTCCTGCACGGCCACCCCGATGCGGGTGCGATCCTCGGGGTGGATGGCATCGAACCAGGTGCTGGGCGCAGCGTAGAGGCTGTCGCAACTTCGGCCCCAGACTTTGGCGTAGGCCGGGCTGACATAGAGCATCGTCTTTTTCGAGGGATTGGTGATCCAGAACACCTCCCGAATATTGCCCACCAGTTCCTGGAACCTTTCCTCACTGCCGCGCAAGGCCGCCTCGCTCTGGCGATGCTCAATTTCGAGGGCTTGCTGGGTCCGGACTTTCAGCTGATCCACGGCGACCATGCGCGCGGTGATGTCGGCCCGAATGGCAACGAACTGGCGAATCCGGCCTTCCTCGTTGAGAAAGGGCACGATCGTTGTGTCCACCCAGTAGTGCGACCCATCCTTGGCCTTGTTTTTAATTTCCCCGTGCCACACCCGGCCCAGCGCGATGGTTGTCCAAAGGTCGCGGAAAAACTCCTTCGGGTGATGACCCGAGTTGATGATGCGGTGATCCTGCCCGATCAGTTCGGCCCGCGTGTATTGAGAAATCGCACAGAATTTGTCATTCGCATAGGTGATTCTTCCCTGGGGATCAGTGATCGCCACGATCGCATGCTCGTCGAGTGCAGCCTTGAGATCCACCACCTCTTTGAGGGAGGCCTTAAGCTGATCTACGTCAGGCATGGGTGGTTGGTCCTGCCAGCTGTGCCGGGTTCTAACATCGTGTGTATGGCGTTCATGTTAAGATAAATACATAAGCACTCCACGCCAGGCAGCCGGCGTCACCTTCTGAACAACGCGCCCAGGTAATCCGTGCCCAGGACTGCGCTGCATGACAAGATTAATCTTGCCCGCCAGGGTTTGATCCAAGGCTGGCGCCGGGGAGCCCGTCCATTGCTGCCCGGCTTGACGTGGAGAGGCTTACGCCTGTCGTCCGCTGACCTGCCGCACGTATGCAGCGGAATGGCAGGGACTGAACCGGCCGTTTTTATCCGGGCCAATGGTCAGGCCCGGCCTAAAATCACCTGGTCAACCATCGAACCAGGCGACGCCGCCTTGGGAGCATGGCTGGAGGTCAATTGAACCGGGCCATGGGAAAGTTTCACCTGCCGCCTCAGCCGACCGGTCGCAGACTGTAATTTTGGCTGCCGAAACATGAGGGCCGCCGAAGGCAATGCCGATGCCAGCATTCGCCGACGTGGGTCCACTATAAGTTACAGCTTCGGTGGTCGGAAATAGGGACATAACCTGCACGAAAATAAGGTGTTATTGTTTTTGCCAAATGGCCGAGGCCCCGTTCGTTGCCTAATATGTCGGTCTCCCACCTCTTGCCGGACAATCAGGAACCCAACCTGCATATTTTGATGATCGAGGACAGCCCGGAAGATTTTGCGCTGATCATGCATGAATTGGGCAAGAGCGGCCTCCGTCTCAGTCCCCGGCGGGTGGAGACTGAGGCAGAACTGGTCACGGAGCTGCAACACCAGACTCCCGACGTGGTTTTTTCGGACCACGCCTGTGGGGCGTTTGACAGTTTTTCGGCCCTGGCCAGGGTGCGATCCTTTTTGCAGGATGTGCCCTTCATCCTGATCACTGGAGCGCTGGGTGACGAATTGATGGTCAAATCACTGGATCATGGGGTGGATGACTGGGTCAGCAAAGACCGCCTGCCAGAATTGCTGCCGTCGGTGCTGCGGGCGCTGCGCTTGGGCGAAGAAAAGCACCGGATGCGCAGGCTGGAATTGGAGCGTGACCAACTGCGCGCCGAACTGGCCGGCTTGCGCCAGGTGCAGGGCCTGAACCATCTCGTGCCGGTCTGCGCCAGCTGCAAAAAAATCCGCAATGAGCGGAATGAATGGATGACGATGGAAAATTATTTTGAACACCGGCACGGGCTCCGGCTGACGCATGGGCTTTGTGTGGCGTGCGTGACGAACTACTACCGTTCGATGGGCGTGCTGCCGCCGATCGACGAGTAGGGCGGCTGACATTGAACTGCCGCCTTTCCGTTTGGTGAACGGGTCAGCCGGTCCGTTGCCAGGCCCGGACACTAGGTCGGACGCCTTCACAACGTCCGCCGAAACAGCACCGTGGCGGCACCCAGGGTGAGTGCGGCAAATCCAAACAGGAAGATGAGATCAAATCCCACCGCACCCAGATCGGTGTTTTTCAAAATCAAGGCCTTGAACCCATGCACGGCATAGGTGAAGGGATCGATGGCCGTGATCACCTACATCCACGGCGGAAAGGCATTGATGGGATAAACCGCCCCGCTGGGAAAATAGAGCAGCGTGTTCAGCACGCCAAAGATGGCGCGGGGCAGCAGCGGG
>CAIXIZ010000414.1 GCA_903919625.1 uncultured Verrucomicrobiota bacterium | reverse complement strand
TTCGCGTGGTTGCCCTTGGGGAGCAGCGGCACGGCTCCAGAACCGGGGCGCAGCATCGTCAGCGCCCATGGGGAACATTCGACCGGCCAAAGGCCGCAATTTTTGAGGGTGTGGGTGACCTTCACGATCCGGTCGCCAGGCAGTTCGATCTTCATGCCTTTCTGCAAGCCGGTTTGGGCCTCAACCGGCTGGGTGAGCGACACGCCTTGCGACAGATACTTAACTGCCAGCGGCTCGTCGTCCGGCTGGTACGAGCGGACAATGTCCTCCGGCGCATGCCAGAGCCGGTGGCCCCCCCGCAAATATTGCCCGTGAAAACGCCCGGAATCCCGCGGCAGCTCGAGCAACAGGTTGCCAGCCCGGCCGGCCCGCGAGCGAAAGGACATCACGCGCGGTCCGAACGAGGTCGTGACGACCAGTTCCAGCAACGGGGTCGCCAGGATCAGCGCCGCATCGCCCCGGTATTCAGTCTTCGATTGTTTCATGATGTAGATTCTCCTCCGTCCCTTCCCGGCTCCGCCATTTGGGCGCCGGGGCCACCCGGCGCGCCTTTTCCTGCGACTCGCGCAGCGCGGTAAACGACATCCCTGGCTCCGGCTTTTCCTTGCCGACCAGATCAAAGTAAACGGGGCAGCCGTTCAGGCCAAATTCATCCACCAGCCCCGCCTCCAGATAGCGGCGGTAGCTTTCGGTCAGCTGTTCCTCGCGGTTGCAAAACAGCTTGATGCGGAACGGCCGGTTGCCGGTTTGCGTCGCATAGTAGATGCGAAAACGCTTGCCGCCCACCGACGGCGGCGGCGTGCGCTCGGTCAGATAACCCAGCACCTTGTTGAGGCGCGCGGTCGTCAGCTTCAGGTCGAGCATGCGGTTGAGCTTGACCGCCGAGTTGAGCATCCGGTCCACTTCGTAACCGCTCATGGCCGAAACGAAAATCAACGGCGCACCCGGGGTGAAATACAGCCGCTCGAAAAGGGCATGCTCATATTTCTCCCGGTAGTCGCGTTCATTTTTGTAAGGTGCAAAACCCCCGTCCGACTTGAACGCCTGGCGCACCAGATCCCATTTGTTGACGACCACGACGATGGGCTTGCGCTCCTTGATGGCCTCGCCGGCGATGGCCTTGTCCTGCTGGGTGACGCCATCCACACCATCCAGCACCAGGAAGACCACGTCGGTCTTCCTGATCGCATCGAGCGAGCGCAGCCGGGAAAAATACTCGACGGGCGTCGCCAGCTTCGTCGCGGCCTTGAGACCGGCCGTATCGATCAGCCGGAACGGGTAGAGATTGCCATCGCGTCCCCGGAAATCGAACGGCAGTTCCACCGAGTCGCGGGTAGTGCCGGGCGTGGGGCTGACAATGAGCCGGTCGCTCTGGAGCAGGCGGTTGCTAAGCGATGATTTGCCGACATTGGGCCGGCCGATAAAACAGACGCACAGCGGATCGGCGGCGGTCTTCGTGGCCGACGCGGCCGCTTCCGCCGGAAGCGGACCGAGGGCCGCGAGGATGGCGTTGCGCAGTTCCGTTTCCCCCGTGCCATGCTCGGCGGAGACCGGCAAAGGCTCGCCGAGGCCGAGGCGGAATGCGGCGGCGAGGTCCACCTTGGTGTCGTCAAAGTCGGCCTTATTGATCACGAGACGCACGGGTTTCTACGCCTTGCGCAGCCGGGAAAAATACTCGACGGGCGTCGCCAGCTTCGTCGCGGCCTTGAGACCGG
>CAIXIZ010000413.1 GCA_903919625.1 uncultured Verrucomicrobiota bacterium | reverse complement strand
TGGCCCGCCGGCTGGCCCCCGTACAGGTGGCCTATCTCGGTTACGCGAACACCACCGGACTGCGGGCGATGGATTTCCGCCTGACCGATGCACATGCCGATCCGGCTGGCCTGACCGAGCAATCATTTACGGAAAAACTTGTCCGCTACGCCCCGACCGCGTGGACGTGGCAGCCACCGGATGACGCGCCGTCTCCTGCGCCGCTGCCCGGTTGCGCGCAGGTTGGCGCACCGTTGACGTTTGGCTCGTTTAACAATCCCGCCAAACTGTCCGATGGCACCTTGCGCCGCTGGGCGGCGGTGCTGGCCTCCGTTCCCGGCTCGCGGTTGCTGCTCAAAGGGCACGGTCTGGACACGCCCGCGCGGGCCACCGCCATGCTCGACCGTTGTGCCGCGCACGGTCTCGATCCCGCTCGGGTGGAGCTGATGGGCCGGACTCCGGTCAGGTCCGGGCATCTCGGGCTGTACCGGCACCTGGATATCGCGCTCGACCCGTATCCCTATCACGGCACGACCACGACCTGCGAGGCGCTTTGGATGGGACGCCCGGTGGTGACACTCGCGGGACACGAGCACCGCAGCCGCGTGGGAGTCTCGCTCCTGGAGGCCGTGGGGCATCCCGAATGGATTGCGACCAGTGACGACGAATTCATCCGCATCGCGACGGCGCTCGCCGGCGACCGCCACCGGCTCGCCGGGCTCAGCGCCAGTCTCCGGGCGGAGCTTGGGCGGAGCCCGTTGCTCGACCACTTCGGCCAAGCCCGGCGCTTTGGCGCCGCATTGCGGGCATGTTGGGCGGAGAAGACCGGTGCATGACCCCCGCCGAAATGCACCATCAATGCGGCAACCGGTTGCGCCGCGAGGGACGGACGGGGGAGGCACTGGCACAATTGCAGACCGCGGCGCGCCTCCAGCCGGAAAATCCGCTGATTTTGCTGAATCTGGGCAGCGCGCTGCTCGATCTTGGGCAGGCCCCGCAGGCGGCCGAGGTTCTGGCTGGTGCCCTGCGGCTGGTTCCGACCATGCCGGAAGCGCAAAACATCCTGGGCTGTGCCCTGCTTGGGGCCGGCCGCACCACCGAAGCCCGGACGCATTTGACGGAGGCATTGCGGTTGCGGCCAGGCTATGCCGCCGCACAGGACAATCTGGGCCGGGTCTGCCGCGCCCAAGGACGCATGGCGGAGGCCTTGCAGCACTTCCAACTGGCGCTAGCCGGTTCCCCCTCGCCGGCGGTTCATTCCAATTATTTGCTCGCTTCCAACTATGCGGACGGGGTTGCCCCGTTGGAACTTGTGGCCCGACATCGGGAATGGGACGCTTTGCATGGGCACCACCACCGGTCCCGCCAACGTCCGGGAATTGCCCCGCTCGGCGGCCGGCGGCTGCGGATTGGCTATGTCTCACCGGATTTCTGCCAGCATGCCGTGGCGTTTGTCATCGCTCCGGTGCTTGCGACGCATGTTCGCTCCCGGGTCGAAATATTTTGCTACCACTCCCAGTCCGGACGTGACGCCGTGACGGCGCACCTGCGCACCATCACCGAACACTGGCGCGACATCGTCAGCCTCGACGATGAGGCGGCTGCCGCACTCATCCGGAACGATGGCATCGACATCCTGGTCGATCTCGCCGGTCACACCAAAGGCAACCGTCTGCTGGTGTTTGCCCGTCAGCCGGCACCAGTGCAGCTTACCTGGCTGGGCTATCCGAACACCACCGGCCTCACCGCCATGGACGGCCGCATCACCGACTCCGTCTGTGTGCCGCCCGGTGACGATGCACGTCACGGTCCCGAGAGGCTGATCCGCCTGCCGGGAGTGTTCTGCTGCTATCAGCCTCCGCCTGACCTACCCCCGGCAGTGCCGCCGGGGCGGCCGGCCAGCCCGCAGTTTACCTTTTGCAGTTTCAGCAACCTGGCCAAGGTGTCGGACGCCACCATTGCGGTCTGGGCGCAGATTTTGCGACAGCGGCCGAATGCCCGCCTGTTGCTCAAGTCTCCGGGGGCAGGGGATCCCTCCGTTCAGGAATACATCCGGAACCAGTTTGTCGCGCACGGGGCGGAAGCGCGCTCCGTCCAATTCAACGGTGAGGCGCTGCCGATGCGCCAGCATCTTGAGCTCTACCACGGGTGCGACCTCGCGCTCGACCCGTTTCCTTACAATGGCACCACGACCACCTGCGAAGCGTTGCTGATGGGCGTGCCTGTCGTGACGCTGGCCGGCGCGACCCACGTTTCGCGGGTCGGCACGAGTTTTCTCACCTGCCTTGGGCTGTCCGAATGGGTGGCGGCAACTCCGGCCGATTATATCCGCATCGCGTTACGGCTCGCGGATGATGGCCCCCGCCTCGTTGAATTGCGGACCAGGCTGCGGCCATGGCTGCTCGCCAGTCCGCTTGGGCAGGCGGAGACATTCACCCGCAACCTGGAGGCCGCCTGGGACTATTTTATCCGCAGGCAAATCCGGCCTCTCCCGGAAATTGCCGGGCACGGGGCGTGAAGATACGAATGAACCGCCCGTCCTGCCCGAGCGGGCGGCGCGTGCCGGAGTGAAGGGTGCGTTCAAAGCTGGGGCAGAACAGCCCGGCATTCGCAGCCTATCTCTCCTGGATGGCGGCCATCCGGGCTTTCGGCTTGTCTTTCCCGTCCGGATGAAATGACTGGTGATGTGTCGAAAAAGGGCATCGCATCCATCCTTGTCCGGGCCACGATATTTTATCTTTTGGTCAGTTTTGCGTTTCGTTTGATGAGCCATGGTCTCGGTGGGGTGTTGCCGGCCATGGTCTGCATTGTCATTGCTGCGACGGTGGGCGCCCCTTCGGTGGTCGATCTGATCACCGGCACCGGTGAAAATGCATTTTTGGGTTCGAACAAGTGGCGGGGTGCCACGCTGCACGAACCTTCGCCGGAATTGGTGGAAAGACTGCGGCTGTTGATCAGCCACGGGGAGCTGGAGCGCGTGGAGCAACAACTGCAGGAACTGCTCGAGATCTATCCGAAAAACGCGGCCATCCATCACCTGCGCATGCACATAATGGCCCGGCAAGGCATCGCACCCTCTTCGCTGCTGCGCGAGGCAGATGTCCGGTTGGATAAAAACGAAGGAGGGAAACTCACACGGTTGCTGGCCTCGGATCCGTTGCCGGAATGGGTCGGGCCGCAACCACCGGACGGCCTGGAGAACCTTCCCAGCGGAGATCCAAATGGAGGCTGATGTCAGCCGGGATGGGAAAGATCACGACCTTTCTGGGCAATTTTGTGGCCATGGCGCCATCCCATCCGGAGCATCTCACCGCCAGCCAAACAACCGCCTTGCATTGCCGGAAAGCAGTGCCTGGCGCACGGCATGATCGAGGACGTTATCTGCCGCTTCGGCGATGAACGGCTGCACCCCGGCTCCAGGCGTGGTGCGAGGGTAAAGATCGAGCGGATGGTCAGAGCCAAACAGCACCCGATCCGGCGGCAGATCACGACCGAGCCGCGCCCAAATTTCGGGGCCGTAAAGCAGCGGTGAAGCGGCGGTGTCGAGAAAGACATTGGGCAAATCTGCGAGCGGCAGACCTCCGCCCCAATGGGCGAGAATGAAGGTTACCTGCGGATGCATCCGGGCCAGCTGCGTGAAATCGGCCAGCGGCGTCTCCACCCGGCCCGGAAACGGCCGGGAAGCGGGATCCGTGACATGCAGATTGACCGGCAGCCGGAGTTCGGCGGCGAGCCGCAGGACGGCGTGCCAGACGCCGTCATCCAACGCTACCCCTTGTGAATGCGGCGAAAGTTCGCCCAGTCCGATCAGGCCATCGGCGTGGGCCCGGCGCATCTCGGCGAGCGTGGCCGCCTGACCTGCCGCCGGATGCACCGTGGCAAAGGCGGACAGACGGTCGGGATGGGCGCGCACCGTGTTCGCAAAAAACCGGTTTTGTTCCACACACGTTGCCGGGTTTTGCCAATACCAGCCCAGCAGCACCGCCCGATCGACCCCGGCCGTGTCCATCATGTGCAACAGTTCGTCCACCGAGGGAAAACCTTGCACTGCACTGCCGTTGCGCCGTCGCCGGGTACAGAGTGTCGCCCAATGGGACTCGCCCCGTGCCGCCGCCCAGCCGGCCGGGTCCGCGTTGGTCTCCGGCGGGTAGAGGTGGACGTGGGCGTCGATGATTTGCATGGGAGAAACCATCGGTGCGGCCTCTGGCCGGGGCAACCCAGGAAATGGGGCGACCGGCCCGCCTCGTGAGTCTGGCAGGGGCTGCGGCTGGTCAACGATGGACAAAGACGGCCAGAGCCGCGTGACAGGCGCCGGGCAGTCCATAAAGATCGAGGGCTGTGATGAGCAGGCAGGACGCCCAGCCGGCGACCGCGAGAAAACCGCCATTGCGGTGCACCCCCATCAAACGCCTGGAGCCGGTGAACCAAAGCAAGGGGATCATCGCCAGGGGCAGCTGGATGGCCAGCACCACCTGGCTGAGGTTGAGCAGGTCATTGATCCCGCCATCGCCCCGGCTGCTGATTAGGATGATGGCCGGGATGATGGCCACCAATCGCGTGATGACCCGCCGCATCTGCGGACGAATTTTCCAGTCCATGAATCCTTCCATCACCACCTGGCCGGCGAGCGTGCCGGTGATTGTGCTGCTTTGGCCGCTGGCAAACAGCGCGAGGGCAAACAGGAGACTGGCCCCCGTCACGCCGAGCAGCGGAGTCAGGGTGAGGTAGGCGGACTGGATCCAGTCTGCATCCCGGTTGAAAACAATGACCGCGCCGTTCGCCAGGGCCACGTGATCGCGGCCATGGAACACCATCGCCGCCAGCACCAGGATCGCCGCGTTGACGAGAAAGGCGCCGGACAGCGCAATGACGGTGTCGACGGTGTTAAACCGAATCGCCCGCCGCACCGACCTTTCGTCGGTTTGCAGGCGCCGCGACTGCACGAGGGCGGAATGCAAGTACAGGTTATGAGGCATCACGGTGGCGCCAATGATGCCGATGGCGACAAACACCATGTCCCTGTTGCGCAGAAAGGCGCCCAGGTCGGGGGCGACGGTGGCGGCGGCCATGTCCAGCAGGTTCGGCGCCGTCGGAGGAAAGACAAAGATTTCAATGAGGAAGCAGCCCGCGATGGTCGCAATCAGCACGAAGATCAGGGCCTCGATCAGGCGCATGCCGAAACGTTGCAGGGAGAGAAGGAGCAGCACGTCAAAGGCCGTGATCAGCACGGCCACCAGCAGCGGGATGCGGGGAAACAGCAGATGCAGGGCGACCGCGCTGCCCAGCACCTCGGCCAGGTCGCAGGCCGCGATGGCCAGCTCGCAGCTCAGATAGTTCGGCCAGCGGGTCCAGCGCGGGAGCTGTTCGCGGCAGCATTGCGCCAGATCCCGGCCGGTGACCACCCCCAGCCGGGCGGACAGCACCTGCATAAAAATGGCCATCAGGCTGGCGAGCCCGACCACCCAGAGCAGTTCATACTTGTAGCCGGCACCCGCGCTCAGATCGGTCGACCAGTTGCCCGGATCCATGTAGCCGACGCTGACTAGCATGGCCGGCCCGGCAAAGGCCAGATACTGCCGCCAGGGATGGGCGGAGCCGTGCGGGAGCGGAACCGTGCCATGCAGTCCTTCCAACGAAAGCGGTCGCGGCGGGTGGGCGGGGGCCATGGTCCTAGGGCCGGACGGCAAGAAGAGACGGGGCGCGGCCATGGCCGGCGGGTGGGAAGAAACTCATTTTGAGCTATCAAAATACCTTGGCCGATGCTGTCAAATGGAATATTCGTTGCCTCAAATAGATTTTCTGTTCAGTCAGGGGCATGGCCAGCAGCACTGTCGAAAATTACCTGAAGCACCTGCTTCTTGCCGAAGAAGGCGCGGCGGGCGGATTGGTGCCCATGGGGGCGCTGGCCGGGGCGTTGGCGGTGGTCCCCGGGACGGTGACCACCATGGTGAAGGCGCTGGCCGACGACGGGCTGGTCGAGCACCGCCCCCGCCACGGGGTGCGGTTGACGGCCGAGGGGCGCCGGGTGGCGCTCAATGTGCTGCGCAAACACCGTCTCGTGGAAACCTTCCTGGTCAAGGTCCTGAAGATGGACTGGGCCGAGGTGCATGTTGAAGCCGAGCAGCTCGAGCATGCCCTGTCGGACAACGTCCTGGACAGGCTCGATGCCCTGCTGGGCCGCCCGGAGACCGATCCCCACGGCGATCCGATCCCCAGCGCCCAGGGCCGGCTGAGTGCGGAAGTTCACGCCACGCTCGCCAGCTGTGCCACCGGCCGTCCGCTGCGAGTGGTAAGGGTGACCGAGCAATCGAAGGAGTTTTTGCATTTTGTCGACGCCAGCGGGCTCGCTCCCGGCGCCACGGTGCGGGTGACCGAGCGCAATCTTGCCGCCGGGCTGGTGACTGTGAAAAAATCGGCCGGCCGGCCGTTGGCCCTGAGCCTGACCGCGGCCGGCAAAATTCTGGTGGCGCCGGCGCGGGGTTGAGGCGTGCGCCCGCTCCCCCGAATCTGCCGGGATCGGCCCCGCCTGGGCCGGGGGCAAAGCAGCTCAGGCCGGTTTCCGGAGCTTTGACCTGATGCGCTGCACCGCGCGGCGCAGCACGCCCGGCTTGTGCTCCCGCGCGAGCAGCCATTTGGCGTGCGGCACGGTCATGCGCCAAAGATGTTCCGGCGTGGTGTTTTTGATCGCGACCGTGGGCGCCAGATTCACCCCAGCGCGGTCCAGCACATGCCGCACAAACGCCGAGCAATAAAATGCCTGCTCCTGGGCCAGGAGATTCTCCTTCGGCTGCCATTGCGGATGACGCAAGGCCCAGACGGTGCCGACAATCTCCCGCAACGAATAACGGGTGCCGGTTGCGACCAAGGCCAAAGCCCCGGCCAGCACCTGCTGGGTTTGTTCCGCCGTGAGGCCAAGGTCGATCACGCCCACCACTGGGTAGGCGTCGTCGTTGTCATATTTGCCGATGCGGTTCTCCTGCACCCCGAGGCGGATATGCTTCCGGCGCATATCCAGGTCGGACTCGAAAACCCAATGATGTCCATCGGCCCGCTGGCCTTGGAAAATAAAAACATGCGACCAAAGGCTCCATTTTTTCCCAGGGTTGAGGTGCCTTTGCGCGCGGGCGATCAGGCGGTCGGCCGGTTCGGCCCCCCCGACGAATCCAATCCGTCCGGGCCTGGCCTGGGCGGCAAAAAACTCACGGTTTGTCTTGCCCGTGACGATCATCGGACTGCTCATACGGCAAATGATTCGCGGGCGGGTGCGGCGTCGAGACCGAAAACCGCACGGGCGTAGCTGGCGGCGTCGAATGGCTGCAAATCCTCCGGCTGCTCGCCGAGACCGAGAAAATAAATCGGCAGGCGCAGCTCACGCCAGATGCCGACAATGGCCCCGCCCCGCGAAGTGCCGTCGAGTTTGGTCACGACCAGACCGGTGAGGCCGAAACTTTGGTGAAACACCCGGGCCTGTTCGATGGAATTGCTGCCCAACGATCCGTCCACGACGAGCCAGGCATGTTGCGGCGCAGCCGGATCGTGTTTCTGGAGCACCCGGCGGATTTTGGCCAGTTCATTCAGGAGATTGCCCTTGGTGTGCAGGCGGCCGGCGGTGTCCACGAGCAGGTAATTGCGCCCCCTGGCCCGGGCCGCCTGCCACGCATCAAAGGCCACGGCGGCGGCATCTGCGCCGGTGCGGCTGGCGATGACCTCAAGGTCGAGCCGGGTGGCCCATGATTTGAGCTGCTCGATGGCGGCGGCCCGAAAGGTGTCACACGCGGCGAGCGTGACGCTGCGGCCGTCCTGCGTGAGCCGCCAGCCCAGTTTGGCGGCCGTGGTGGTTTTGCCCGAACCATTCACGCCGATGAGGGCGATGACCACCGGATTGGATGCGGCCGTCCCGGCCGGCGGTTCCAACCGTCCTTCGCTGCCGGCCAGCACCCGGGTGAGCACGGCCGCCCCGAGTTCGGCCACCTGCCGGCCCTGCAGCCCCGGATCAAGCCGGAACGCGGTCTTGATTTCAGTCAGGATTTCCGCCGTGGTTTCTACCCCGAAATCGGCCGTGTAAAGGGCCTCCTCCAGTTCATCAAGTGAGGCGGTGTCAATCTTGCGTCCGCCAAAGATCCCATGGGTCTTGGCCGCAATGGCGGCAACGGTCTTGGCGAGGCCGGATTTGAATTTTTTAAACAAACCAAACATGAAGTTAATTGCGGTTGCGCTGAAATGAGCGGCAAAAAGTTTCGGAGGCGCCCGCCCGAACGTTTTCGTCCCGGGCCTTCAGGTGACTTTGCGCGCGTCGCGTCCGAGGCTGTCTTTCAGCCGGTCCAGGATGCCGTTGATGAAGCGCTTTGAATCGGCGTTGGAAAACTGTTTCGACAGGTCAATGGCCTCGTTGATCGAGACGACGGGGGGGATGTCCGTCCGGTGGACCATCTCGAAGACCGCGATGCGCAGGATGGCCAGGTCGATCTTGGCGATGCGCTCAAACTCCCAGTTCTGGGCGAGGCCTTTGATGCGGGCATCGATATCGGCGCGGTGTTCAATCACCCCATGGATGAGCTCTTCGCCGAAGGCATAATGCTCCCGCGGTTCCGGCATCTGGGAAAAAAAGATGCGCAAGTCGTCAGCCAGATGGGCCGGCGTGTTCAGGCTCCAGGCATAGAGGTATTGCATGGCGGCGACGCGGCCGATCCGGCGGTTGGCAAACTGGGTTTTGCTCATCGGGAGAGTTGTCTTTTCAGCGCGGCCATCACCAGTGCGGCGTGGGCGAACTCGGCGCCCCGGGCGAGGCGGCCGGAACAGCGGGCGACCGCCTGGGCGTGAGTGTCCGCGACGATCACGCCATTGATCACCGGCCGGCCGGTTTGGAGCATGATGTGCTGCAAGGCGTGGGACACCCCGGTGCCGACGAGCACATGGTGTTGCGTGTCGCCGCCGACCAGCACCCCCAGGGCGATGAGGCAGTCCCGCCGCCCACGGGAGGCGAGCGCGTGGACTGCCCACGGCACTTCATGCGATCCCGGCACACGCACCACCGTGATACGGTTTTCCCGCACTCCGGCCTGGCGCAATCCGGCCACCACGCGGGCCAGCAGCGCGGCGACAAGAGTGGGATTGTAGCTGGCCGCCACCACCCCGATGGAAAACGGGGTGCCGTCGATGACCGGGACGGAAGGAGGGAAAGAACTCATGGAAAGGCGCAGAACAGATGGGCGATGGCGGGAAGGAGAACGAGGAAAAGGCGGAAGGAGGCCCAAGTGCAACGTCTGATGGCAATTCCGCAATCAGAAATCCACGCCCTGCCTCAGACGGCGATTTGTTCGACGATTTCCAGCCCATAGCCAT
>CAIXIZ010000412.1 GCA_903919625.1 uncultured Verrucomicrobiota bacterium | reverse complement strand
CGCTCACCGAAACCCTGGACGCCGTTGAGCTGGCGAAGGAGGCCGGCTACACCGCCGTCATCAGCCACCGCTCCGGGGAGACGGAGGACGTCACCATTGCCGACATCGCCGTCGCGACCAACGCGGGCCAGATCAAAACCGGCTCCCTCTGTCGCACCGACCGGGTGGCCAAATACAACCAGCTGCTCCGCATCGAGGAAGAGCTGGGAGCCAGCGCGATTTACGGCGGCAAACTCTGACCGTCCCCACCCGCTGCCCGCGGCCCCGGGCCAAGGTCCGGGCCGGCGCAACGTCAGACCCGGTGCTCCTCACCCGCCGGTTCGTCCGCGAAAATTTTCTTCAATTCCTCCAGCATTTGCGGCGGCGGCAGGTCTTTGCGGATGAATCCGTCGGCCCCGGCCTCGACCGCCGAGCGCACGGTGGCCGTGAGCGCATCCGCGCTCATGATCACCACATAGACGTCCTCATTGTGCTGGCGGATTTCCCGCAGGAAATCGAGCCCGTTGCCCCCCGGCATATTGAGGTCGAGCGTGACCATCTCCGGCTGGTGGGCGGCAAACTGTTCGCGGGCCTGGGCAATGTTCGGCGCCTCAAAGGTGGTGCCCACGCCGAGCTGCTTGAGCAGCATCCGCAGATAAGTGCGGATGTGGTTCTCGTCGTCAATGATCAAGGCACTCGCGGGAATACTCATTCACCACCACCATGACTGCGTCACCCCCTACAAGCAAGCCCGCAGCACCAACGGGCCGCCTGCAACACCCTCGCAAGAGCCAGATCGGTTTCCCTGCCCGACGCCGCCAGATTTAAACAAATGGCCGGCAATCCGCCGGTGACACTCCGGGTTCCGGAGCAGAAAGCGCAGTACCGGGCCGGACGGCACCCTTCTGCCCATCACCTGCGACGCCTGGGCTGCGGAGCGGAACGGTCAAGGCAGCCCCGCATCCCATGTGCGCAACTCGCCCAGGATTCTGGCGCCGGCGACCAAAAATATGTCGTTGTGCCGGGTGCCATCCAGCCAGACTGCGCGCTTCGGCTCGTTGGCGGCGGCAAACAGCGCCTGACCGTGGGCGAAGGGCACCACATCGTCCGCCGTGCCGTGAAAGATCAACAAAGGGCAGCGTACCGTTGTAATTTTCGCCAAATTGTCGAACCGGTCAAAGGGGAGAATCCTGGCCGGAATCGGAACCCGGAAGGCGCTGTCAAATGCGCTCAGCAAAACCAACCCGGCCACGGGAGCATGCGTCGCCAGCTCCACCGCCGGCCCGCCGCCAAGCGAACGTCCCACGATGATACATTGCGTGGAAACCACCCCAAAACGTTCGCGCGCGCAGGCCAGGAGCGCCTGGGTGTCCGCATAGACGTTCTGCTCGGTCGCCCGGCCGCCGCTCCGGCCATAGCCGCGGTAATCCAGTGCCAGCACCGCGAAACCGGCGTCGTGCAGTTCCTGCAACCAGGGGGCACAGTCACCCAAATCTTCCGCATTGCCGTGGAAAAAAACTGCCGTGTGCCGTGCACCCGGATTGGGGAGATATATGGCCGCCAGCTGGATACCATCCGCCGCCGGAAACATCAGCAAACCCGGCAAATTTTCATAGGTGGACCGCGGCGGCTGAAAAATCAGCCGTTCCGAAAGCAACCATCCCGTCAGCGCGAGCCCAATGTAGAGCAACAGCAGAAACCGCCCGGCCCGCAAAAGAGCTTTTCGCAGCCGTGGCATGGTTCTTCAATCACCGCTCAGACTGTCGCGGACCGCCGCAAGCACCTCGGCGCAGGCCACCTCGCGCTCGGTGCGCGCAGCAAGGTCGCGGATTTTCACCACGCCTTTCGCCAGCTCGTCCCCGCCGTAAATGAGCGCCAGCCGGGCGCCCGATTCGGCGGCCGCCTTGAACTGCTTGCCAAACGCGAGTTCCTTCAGCGGATACTCCACGGCATAACCAGCCGCACGCAAGGCGGGGATGTCACCGAAGGCCGCACGCCGTTCGGCCGCGCCGCCGATCACGCAATAGACGTCAGGCGCATTCACGAGCACCGGCATGAGGCCACGCTGCTCCAGCAGCAGCGCAAAGGTCATGTCGCCGATGGCAAAGCCCACGGCCGGCAGCGCCGGCCCGCCAAGTTTTTCCACCAGATTGTCGTAGCGTCCGCCACCCGCAATTGCCCGCAGCTCGCCCTTGCGGTCATAGGCCTCGAAGACGAACCCCGT
>CAIXIZ010000411.1 GCA_903919625.1 uncultured Verrucomicrobiota bacterium | reverse complement strand
GCCGAGGCCGAGCGCAAGCAAGAGGATGCCCCCGGCATCAACCTCGCGCAATTTCTCCCAGCGCGCGGGTGTTTGGGGGAAGCCATACCAGACGGCGCCGAGCAGGAACGGGCCGAGGAGCAGGTTGAGATAAAAATTCCACTGCCAGCCCCAGTTGTCGGTCAGCCAGCCGCCAATGCTTGGCCCGATGGAAGGGGCGAACATCGCGGTGAGGCCGAACATCGCGAAGCCGGTGGCGTGCTTGGCGGGAGGCAGCATTTGCAGCACCGCCGTAAAGCCCAGCGGGATGAGGGCGCCGCCGAAGAGTCCCTGGCCGGCGCGGAAAAATACCATGCTGCCAAGGCTCCAGGCCTGGCCGCATAAGGCGGAAAAAATCAGAAAAAGGGCGGAGGTGATCAGCAAATAACGCCGCAGCCCCAGGACCGAGGCGATCCAGGCTGTCAGCGGGATGATGATGATCTCGGGCACCAGGTAGGCGATGGAGATCCAGGAGCTCTCATCCAGCGTCGCGCCAATGGCCCCGGAGATGTCGCGGATGGAGGAGTTGGTGATCTGGATGTCGAGCACGGCCATGAAGGCGCCAAGCATGCCGCCGAGGGTGCCGATCCAGGCCCGCGTCGCGACCGAGGCTGAGGGTGGGTTGGCAGCAGAATCTGGCGCGGAGGTTTTCATGGACGGGGAGAAGGAGGTGGCAGTGAGAGGACGGTTCAGTCGCGGATAACGACCTGGACGAAGGCCGACAGGCCGGGGGCCAATCGCGACGCGGCGGGGCCGGCCGAACCGGGGGCGAACAGGATTTTGACCGGCACGCGCTGGACGATCTTGGTGAAGTTGCCGGTCGAGTTGTCGGGCGGAAGCAGCGAGAACTTGGCGCCGGTGCCAGGCGAAAAGCTTTCGACCACACCCTGGAACACCCGGCCCTCGACCGCATCCACCCGCACGGTCACCTTTTCGCCGGCCCGCAGGCGGGCCAGCTGGCTCTCCTTGAAATTGGCCACGACCCAGACGTCGTCGCCCACCACTGCCATGATGGGCTGGCCGGGCTGCAGGCGCTGGCCAATTTCAACGGATTTTTTGGCGATGCGTCCAGGGCTCGGTGCGCGGATGATGGTGTAACCCGCCTGCAATTTCGCGGCGGAGAGCGTGGCATCGGCTTTTTGAATCTGGGCGGTAGCGACATCGCGCTGGGCCCGCGCCGCGGCGAGGGCGGCCTCGGTGGCGGCGCGTTCCGCCAGCAGCGATTGCTGGGTGGCACGGGCTGAATCGAACTGGGCACGGGCGGCGTCGAATTCCTGCTGTGAGATCGCCGCGACCGTGCTGTCCAGCAGCACTTCCATGCGGTGAAAGTCCATCTGCACCCGGTTGAGCTGGGCGGCATTCTGCGCGATGCGGGCCGTGGCGGCCTCCACATCGGCCTGGGCGCGGGTGATCTGCGCCGTCACCTGGCTGGCGCCGGCCTGCGCCTGTGCGACATCGGCGGCGGCGCCCTGCACCGCGAGGTTCAGGTCGGCGGGGTCGATCTCGACCAACGGGTCGCCGGTTGCGACGTGGGCGTTGTCGTCGACCAGCACCCGGGCCACCGTGCCGCTGATGCGCGGGCTGACGGGGTGGACCCGCCCTTCGAGGAACGCATCGTCGGTGGATTCAAAGCCGGCGGCATAATGCAGGTAGCCGCCCAGGCCGGTGCCGGCGACAGCGACCAAAGCGGCGCCGGCCAGGATTTTGCCCCACGGCAGGCGGCGGGCCCGGACCCTGACCGCGAGCATGGGCGGGGCGGGTGCATAGGCCGGATAATTGGTGGCGGTGGACGCGGTGGCGGTGAGCGTGTTCATGGTGACGGGTGCTGGCGTGGTTTTGATTTCACCCCGGCCGTGGCCGGCCCGGGCTGGACAGAGAATAACCCCGTTACGCCGGAGGCGGAATTACTTTGTTCTTTCCAGACCAATCGTTATTTCCTATCAGTACCGCGCATGGAGCTGAGACATCTGCGTTACTTTGTCGCGGTCGCCGAGGAGCTGAACTACCGGAAGGCAGCCGAGCGCCTGCGGGTGGCCCAGCCCGCGCTCAGCACCCAGATCCAGGATCTGGAGCACGATGTGGGCGTGCGGCTGCTCGATCGGGACACCGGGGGCGTGCGGCTCACCGCTGCAGGCGCCGTGTTTCTCGAAGAGGCGCGGCGGATCCTGGCGCAGGCCCAGCAGGCGGTGGTGTTGGCGCAGGATGCGGCGAAAGGCCGGCGCGGGCGCCTCACCATCGGTTATTTTGCCCCGATCTTCATGGGCCTCATGCCGGCGAGCCTGAAAACATTTCGGGAAAAATTCCCAGAGGTGGAAATTGTCCTGGTCGAGATGGCGATCGCGGACCAGCTCGCGGCGCTGGATACGGGAGTGATCCAGATCGGATTCACCGTGGCCCGGGGCACCCCCCTCCCGCGCAACCTGAAACATGTCGAGGTGGCGCGCTCGCCCATCCGGGTGGTGGTCGGGCGGGGCCATCGGCTGGCCCGAAAGTCCAGCGTCGCCCTGGCCGAACTGGGGGAGGAGCAACTGCTGTGCTTCGGGGTCAAGAAAGGCGCGGTCTCGGTGCAGGGCGAAATCATCCGCCAGTTCTTCGTCGCCCGCCGGCTGAAAATACGGCCGCTCCAGCAGATCGACGGGGTCGAGGCCTTTCGCGCCACACTGGAGAGCGGGCACGGGGTGTCGCTCATCGCGGAATCCGGCAGCATCGGCCGCAGCCGGGACCTCGTGCTGAAACCGCTCAAGGAAACGGCGCCCGACCTGTTCGTGGAACTGCACGCCTTGTGGCGCGCGGACCAGAATTCGCAGCTCACCGCCAACTTCATCAGCGTAATGCTGGAGGTGGCGGACAAGAGTAAAACTTCGGGCCGGGTCCGGCCGCCCTGAAATAATTCAGAAGCCAGGAAGCCATGAAACGGCCCGTTGCAATCAAAGGCTGAAAAACTGAAGAGCTTAAGGACTACAATTCCAAATTCCGCATTCCAAAATCCGCCTCTCTGCCCTCCGAATCCTGGTTTCCTGGCTTCTGAATTAATATTTCTGCAATTCCGGCACATTCCGTATTCTCAAATCTGAAATCCAAATTCAAAATCCCGAAGACCGCCAACGCCGGATGGCGGCGAGTGCAGACCCAGGCCGCTGACCAATCCGTCAGCGGCCCGGATCTGACCCTACCACGATACCAGTCTGCAACCAAAGGTGATTCGTTGAACGAGAGTCATAAAAAAGGGCGGCAGCCTGCTTTCCGGCATTTAATATTTGCAGCGGCCTGAGCCTCAGCGCGCGGGAGCCTGAAAGGCGACGAGGCCGGTGAGGGCGGAGGTGCGGGGGAGGGCGAGATGGGCGGGGAGGAGGGAGGCCACGAGGGCCTGGCGGCCGGCGGGTGCGGAGGCGGCAATGGCCTGGGTGACCACGCCGACCAGGTTGATGTCCGTCACGAGGGTGT
>CAIXIZ010000410.1 GCA_903919625.1 uncultured Verrucomicrobiota bacterium | reverse complement strand
TCTGCGCCCGGCACATCATAGGTATACCAAATGCCTTTTAACGTCGGCACCCCGATGATCACGAGGCAGAGGATGGAGCCGATGGTGAGCCCCAGCTCGATGAAAGGATTGCCATGACCCTGTGGCGGCGGGACATATTTCTCGTCGGCCGCCGTTTTCGCGCGGAATTTCCACGTCGCATAGGCCAGCACGGCGCCCACGACCACGAAGAGAAACAACGTGACCCACAACGTGAGATTAAAGAGATCGAGCTGCCGCTGCGCCACCGGACCGTTCACGTCGAAAGTCGACTGTGGGCCGTCGAGCCACCACCAGCCGCCGGTGAACAACGGCAAAACCGCAATCGCCAGCACGCAGAGCGCGCGGCGCACGAAGGAGCGGGAAGAAGCGGGAAATCGCATGATGGACGGTAGGCAGGGGCCGGGTGTCCGCACATGGTGCGGACACAGGCCCGGATGAGCGTTTGCAAGCCGCCGGGCATTTCAAGCACTATCTCACGTCGCCCGCGCCATGGCTGCGGCGCTATTAACTCCCCAAGCTGCCACCATAAGCGGCCGTGCAGGTTCGTTCATCGGGATTGCCAGCCGGTCCCAGTTGCTCCATGCAGCCAGTCCATGCGTTTCTCCCCAGTTCTGTTTCCCTCCCTGGCACTCCTGCTGGCCGCATGCAGCCCCAAGCAACCGGCTGCCGCGCCCGCGCCCGCCGCTGCGCCCGCCCCGGCGGCGGCAACAGGGTCCGCTTCCGCTCCCGTGGCCGGGCCGCGCGTGATCGATCTTGTGGTCGGCGACAACATGAAATTCAGCCTCAAAACCATTACGGCCTCGCCGGGCGAGGAACTGACGGTCAACCTCACCAGTAACGGCACCCTGCCGAAGGAGGCGATGGCCCATAATTTTGTGCTCCTTGGCAAAGACGTCGATTCCGACGCCTTTATGCAGTCCGCCGCCACGGCCAAAGCCACGGACTACATCCCGCCCGAGCTGGCGGATCAGGTGCTCGCCCACACGAAACCCCTCGGCCCACGGCAGCACGATACCATCACGTTCAAGGTTCCCGCTGTACCGGGTGAATATGAGTATGTCTGCACGTTTCCCGGCCATGCGCTCCAAGGCATGCGCGGCATGCTCATCGTGAAATAAACCCGCCCCGGTTCCGGGGACTGGCCCGAAGGTAGGCGAAACTCCCGGCATCGAAGCCAGCCTGGCTTGGGGTGGTTCGTGCGCGGCTGCGCCCATCGGGGGGCAACGTGATCCAGGCCGTCAACCTGCCGGGCAACCGCCGCCCATTAAACCATGAAGCGCATGAAGAACATGAAGAAAGGACGCCGGCGGGCAGAGGGCAGAATTTGTTCAAGGGGGAAAACTGCGCTTGATCGGGCCGGTCCGTTCCGAAGCGGAAATGTTCGTGAGGCCACCAACTGCCGCAGCATCGTCCTTTCCAGGCCACTCGACTGACAAGAACAAGCCTGCACCCGGCGGGACCCCTGTTTTGGTCGCCGGATTAGAGAGTATTTCCTAATAAACCGGGCTTGAAAGGGTCTTATCATGATGAAGAATGCCTTCATCCCGATCCCCATGGGCCCCCATCGCGCGTTCCCCTTAGGAATTTCCTGCCGCCGCTGGCTCGTCGTCGGGGGGCTGTTGGCCTACGGGTTGGGGCCGGTGGCTTTGGCCCAGTCCCAGGCGCCGGTCACCGACATGCAGCTGCAGGCCGGCCTTCGGGAGGCATTTGGCATCAAGGACGGGCTGACGGTAGCCCGTCTCGCCCGACAGATCCTTGGCCATGATCCGCTCGTGCCAGCCCAGATCGCCATGGCCTATTCGGAGTTGATCATGATCAACCCCACCGGTTTTTTGCCCCCGAACATCCGTCCGGACATCCTGCGGTCCGAGGCCTTGCGGGATTTGAAAGGCATGGATCTGCTGGATGATTATCTGGCCGAGACACGGAAACAACTGGCCGTCGATCCAGGCTCGTGGCGGCTCAACTGGCAGGTGGGCGAGGCCTATGCCGCCGCGGCGGATGCGACGCGGGATTTGCGCTTTCTTCTGCCCGTGCCCCATTGGATGAAGGTTACCCGCCAAGGTTCCGAGTTTACCGCCTACCGCTCACAGAACGGAACCGACTGGACCTCAGTTGGCCATGTCACGGAGCCCGCCAGGCAGTCGCTTTGGGTGGGCCTGTGGGTGCCGGAGCGCAATGAATCGATCCCCCTGGTCGTCGCGTTTGAGGGATTTGCCATCGAGGACAAGACCGGGAGCAGGGTAAGTCCGACCACCGCCTGGCAAGAAGTGGATCTGGGTGGCAATACAACGGTGGGCGGTGCCATGAAACCCGCAACCGGCCCGAATGATCTAATCATCACGGGTTCGGTGGGACGGGCCGGTCTCAATTCCGGCCATTACGTCTACCGTTCGATGGAGGGCGACGGTTCGGTCGTGGTCCGGCTGCCCGATGTCGAGCCATTGCCGGAGGACGCGCAGATCGGGCTGCTGCTGCGTGCGACACTGGATTCCGACTTTCCGGCGGTCCGGCTCGCGGCCAGCCGACGCAGAGGCTTTGAGCTTGGCTATACGCGGGGTCCCGGCCAGTGGGTCGGGGATCCGGTGGGGGAAATTCCCGCGTCGGGCTGGTTCAAGCTCGGGAGGGCGGGCGATCAGGTGACGGCCTCGTTTTCGACCGATGGAACCCATTGGCTGCCGGTGTTCACGCGGCGGCTCGATTTGGGATCCGGTGCGCTGGCCGGAGTGATGTCGGTCAATTCCGGAACAACCCAAAGTTTTTCCTGGTCCGGATTGGGGGTGCATGGGCCGGACATCGCGGAGGCGTCCGCGAGTCCGAAGGCAGCAGGGGAGGCCAGCGCCCTGCCACGGCCCTGGCAGTTTGCCGCCATCGGTCCGCGGACCGAAGGCAGTTCGGCCACCTGGGTGGACAACAAGGTGGTCCTGAGCCTTTCTGGCCGGACGCAAGATCTCACCCCGAAGTATTTTCTTTTCCGGCCGCTCGCCGGGAACGGGGAGGTGTCAGCCATGGATCTGTCGGTCCCGCACCCGGAATATGGCACTTCCACCGCCCTGGCTCTCCGGGGCTCGGTGGCAGAAACGGATACGGAAGTGCGCTTCGGAATGCTCAGTAGCAGCGGTGTCCTGGAATTCGATGTCGAAGGCGCGGGCCGGCACGAGGCGGCAGAGTACTTCAACCGTGCCGCTGCAGCGGCACCGCCGAATCCCCAGCTCGTGCTGGCGGCCACGCTGTACGATTTGCCGGCCGACCGCGCAGGTGACGCGGCCGATGCATTTGGCCGGCTGTTCAAGTCCGATCCCGCTGCGGCCATGTCGATTGCTGATAAGGTGGGCCTGGCGTTTGAGAAGTCGGGACGCATTCCGGAACTGGCAGACTTGGTCGGGACCCTGGCGCCGGCGACGGGGGCCGTTTTCGCCAGTACTGTCACCACGTTGAGTGACAAGACGCAAAAGAACCACCCGGCCGAGTCAGCGCGGTTTTTACGCAAGGCGGTGGAACTGGCCGGGGGGCCGGCCGATGCCGGGGCCATGCTCGCACTGGCAGTCCGCCTCCAGCTGGCCAACCAACCGGAGGCGGCGGCTGCGTTGCTGGAGAAATGGTATGCCGGTGACGCCCCGCCCAATCCGGCGGAGGCCAGTCAGGCGAAGGCATTTCGACAGACCCTCTTCAACGGCAGCGGATACAGCACCGGCAACGGACAGTTCACGATGCCGCCGACCGTTGACCTCCTGGTCATGGCGGTGGAGCTGGGTTTGGGCCCCAAGCTGCGAGCCGCGTTTGATGCGCGGGACCAATTGGCCCCAAGCTGGGATGGGGCGAAAGCCGTCACCGACGAGCTGTTCAGCATCATGTTGCACCTTGAGTCACGCGATCCAGCCTACCGGGCCGAACTCGACCAGTATATGCAGTCCAACCATGGGGCGGCCTTGCCGAACGGAGGCGTGATCTATGTGGCCATGCTTGCCCAAGAGCTGGCCCGATGGCCCGAGGAGCGTCCCAAGGCGCTCCAAATCCTGGCCCAGGATTTGGCGACAATCCAGGCCTCGAGCCCCGGGAATGGCGGAATGCTTTCGCGCATCTCGCCGCTGATCGCCCGGCAATATTCCGAGCTGGGGACGAGGCTGGGCTCACGGGCTGATGCGATTGCGGGACTGACGATGGCCGTTGGGGAACTGAAAAACAGCCTGGCACTGCCCTCAGCTTCGGGCGAAGCGGGGAGCGTGGTGCATGACTTGATTGCCGTAGGAATGCTGGCCGAGGCGGCCGATTTAATCCAAGCCATCCGGGCCTCCGCTCCCGTCCAAAATGGCGCACCCAGGGGACGGGGCATGCTCCTTGACCGCCAAGTGCAGGCGATGCAAGCGGAGCTGGACCAGGCGCTGAAAGGTTTTCCGGGGCAGACAGTCGCGGCAGCAGACGCCGGATCCGGCGCCAAACCGGCGCCGCCGGAGCAAGCGAAACCCAATCTTTTGTCCAACCCAGGCTTTGTGACCTTGCGCGATCCGGCGGGAATGCTGACAGTGCCGGGGTGGAAGTTTCTGCGACCGGGCCGTACAATCCGGGAAACCGGCGGGCCCGATCCTGCGCACGGCTATCTCATTCTCGTGCCATTGAAAAACTCGATCCAGCTTCCGGGAGAACTCCGGGTCGAGTCCGAACGAATCCCGATGACCGTCACGGGTGACGGTTACAAGCTGACGGGGTGGACGGCGGGCGTCACCCGGTTCTCCTTTGCGTTTTGGGATGCCGCACAGAAACCGCTTGGCCAACCGGCGACCATCCAGGTGCGCGCAAACAAAAATGACACGTGGAACCAGCACGCCATCCGACTGGCGGGCGCGGCGAAGGGCGGGGGGGCTCCCGATGTGGTGGTCCCTCCCGGCGCCGCCTATCTGGTTCTGGGGCTGGCCACGGTCGATGAATTTAAAGTCGCCGGACTACGCCTGGATGCGGCGGGCCTGTAGGAATCGGGCCGGCCAACTTCCAGTGATTTCCAGCCCAGCGAGAGCGGTTTAAATTGAACTGTAGCCGTTCCGTTGGGTGAACTGGTCAAACTCCGACTTCACTGACGGAGGGCCTTTTTAGAAAGTGTAACCTAATAGGTTACACTTTTCCGGTGCGAAATGCAGGAGGGCGTACGGTCTCAAAAGCCGGCTATACCTTTATTGAAACCGCTCTAGTCCGCGTGCGAGCGGGACAGCGAGCCCAGGGACGGCGCGTTTGCGCGGCGCCCCGCCTCCCTGCCCGCCGCCTTTTGCTTGAGTCGCATCCGGTCAGACGGACTATGACCGTCATGATCCGTGCCATGGTTTTTGATTTTGACGGCCTGATGCTCGACACCGAGTCGGCGCTCATCGAGGCGTACGGGGACGTGCATGCCCATCATGGGGTGCCGTTTGATGAGAATCTGTTTCTGCGCAGCGTGGGGCATGCGGACTATGCCTTTGATCCGTGGAGCGCCTTTGGCCCGCACGCCGACCGCGTCCCGCTGGACGCCCACCGGCGCAAGCTGAACCTCGAGCGCAACCAGCGGCTTGAGCCGCTGCCCGGGGTGGTCCCCCTGCTGCTGGCCGGGCGCGAAGCCGGGCTGAAGCTGGGCGTGGCATCCAACTCGGGACATGGGCATGTGGAGTCCCATCTCGGCCGGCTGGGGCTGCTGGGAAACTTTGATTTCGTGGCCTGCCGGGAAGATGTCTCCCAGCCGAAACCCGATCCGGAAATCTACCAGCTGGTGCTGCAACGGCTGGGGGTCGCCGGCAGCGCGGCGGTGGCCTTGGAGGACTCGCACACGGGCCTGATGGCGGCCCGCCGGGCCGGCCTGCACGTGGTCGCGGTGCCGAACCGCGCCACCGCCCATCATGAATTTGGCGAGGCCGGCTGGCAGGTGACATCGCTCACCGAGGTAAATCTGAATCAGCTGGTGGAGCGATTTGGCGCGCGAGGCTGAAGTGCAGAGAAAGGGGGCGGGTTTCTTGACACTGATTCTCCGGACAGGCGACAGTAGCGGCTGCATGAGCCAGAGCGCCAGCAAGGTTTCCGCCCAGCCGCCGATTTCCGCCGACCATCCCGTCGCCGAGATCACCGTCATGTCCATACTGCTGGCATTGAGCCTGTCGCATCTGCTCAACGACACCATCCAGTCGCTGATTCCCGCCATTTATCCGGTGCTGAAGGACACCTTTAAGCTGAGTTACGCGCAAATCGGGACCATTACGTTTGTCTTTCAGATGACGGGATCGTTGCTCCAGCCGTTGGTGGGGTATCACACCGACCGGAATCCCCGGCCCTACTCGCTGGCCGTGGGCATGGGCGTGACCTTGACCGGCCTGGTGCTGCTGTCCCAGGCCGGCAGTTTCCGGATGATCCTCTGTGCAGCGGGGCTGGTGGGCGTGGGATCGGCGATTTTTCATCCGGAGGCTTCGCGGGTGGCACGGCTGGCATCAGGCGGGCGGCACGGGTTCGCCCAGTCGTTGTTTCAAGTGGGCGGAAATCTTGGCTCGTCGTTCGGGCCGTTGCTGGCGGCGCTGGTGGTGGTGCCGCATGGGCAAGGTTCGATCCTGTGGTTTTCGGCCATCGCGTTGCTGGGCATCTTTGTGCTGTCGAAGGTGGGCGGGTGGTATCGGCGGCATCTCGCTGACCGGCAGGCGAGAGGCGCGGGCCAGGGTCGGGTGCATCGGCTGGCGTTGTCGCGGGGCCGGGTGGCCTGGGCGCTGGCCGTCCTGGTCGTGCTGATCTTCTCCAAATTCATCTATCTCGTGAGCCTGAGCAATTATTACACATTTTACCTGATCGACCGTTTCGGCATCCCGGTCACGCAGGCGCAATTTGCGCTGTTTGTCTTCCTGTTTGCCGTGGCGGCGGGCACGATCATCGGCGGCCCGGTGGGCGACCGGATCGGGCGCAAACGCGTCATTTGGATCTCCATCCTGGGGGTGGCGCCCTTTTCCTTGCTGCTGCCGTATGTGAGCCTGCCGGTCGCGATGGGGCTGACGGTTTGCATCGGGGTGATCCTCGCGTCCGCCTTTCCGTCGATCATCGTTTATGCCCAGGAACTGGTGCCGGGGAATGTGGGGCTGATCGCCGGGCTGTTTTTTGGGCTGGCGTTTGGCATGGCCGGCATCGGGGCGGCCTTGCTGGGCCTGTTTGCCGACCACACGAGCATCGGGTTTGTCTTCAAGGTCTGCGCCTGGCTGCCGCTGATCGGGCTGCTCACGGGATTTCTGCCCGAGGTTGAGCCGCCGCGGTCGCGGGCGTAGGGCGGGAGCATGGGAACCTCGTGGTCCGGATGCAGCTGAAATTCCAATTGGAGAATTCAGAAGCCAGGAATCCAGGAAGAAGCCGAAGGCGGTGGGGGACGGACGGAAGTGGTTGAAATTCATCCTTCATAATTCTGTTTTGGTGGTTCATCCTTCGCTGTCATGGCCATCGTCAAAAAGCTTCTCCACACGCGGCTGCGCGTGAACGACCTCGGGCGGACGGTAAAATTTTATCAGGACGCGCTCGGCCTCACCGTGGCGCGGCGCAGCCTTTCGCCGCGGGGCGCGCAGATTGTGTTTCTCGCCACGCCCAACAGCGAGGAGGAGATTGAGATTTGCCAGATGCCGCCGGGCGCACCGGCCGTGGAGGTGCAGCCCGATCTCATGCACCTCGCATTCGAGGTGGAGGACCTGGGGGTGTTTGCGGCGGCGGCGGCCAAAAGAGGCTTTAAGCTGAGCGATGGCCCGACCAAAACCGGGAGCGGCGCGACCATCGCCTTCATCGACGCCCCCGAGGGTTACGAAATCGAACTGATCGAGCACGCCCGATGAGCTGATTGGGCACAGCCTCACCACAGGCCGGCAACAGACAAGATGCTATCTTCCCGCATTTAATATCCATGAAAACCTTTACCATTGCCATTGGCTCCGACCACGCCGGTTTCGCCTACAAGGAGGCCATCAAGGCGGCGCTGCTGGCCGACGGCCATACGGTCCGTGACTTCGGCACCTTCTCCGATGCGCCGTGCGACTATCCTGATTTCATCCGCCCGACAGCCGAGGCGGTGGCGCGGGGCGAGTTCGAGCGCGGCATCGTGCTGGGCGGCTCGGGCAACGGCGAGGCGATCGTGGCCAACAAGGTGCGCGGCGTCCGCTGCGGGCTGTGTTGGACCGAGCAGGTGGCGATCTGGAACCGCTCGCACAACGACGGCAATGTCCTGTCCCTCGGCCAGCGCACGGTGACCGAGGCCGAGGCGCTGGCCATCGTGCGGGTGTGGCTCGCCACGGAGTTTGAGGGCGGCCGGCATCTCGCGCGCATCAAAAAAATCGAGGGCTGAACCGCGCCGGCCCGCTCGCGGCCTTTTGACACCGGAAGTTTTCCGCTTAGCCTCCCTCCGTTCCGTATCCAGATGCAGCTCCTCGGACTCCACCATATCACCGCCATTGCCGCCGATCCGCGCCGCAACCTCGATTTCTACACGCGCGTGCTCGGGCTGCGCTTCGTCAAGAAATCCGTCAACCAGGACGATCCGGGGACCTATCACCTTTACTATGGCGACCGGACCGGATCGCCCGGCACGGTGCTGACGTTTTTTCCGTGGGCCGGCATCAAACGCGGACGGCCCGGCACCGGCCAGGCCTATGCGACCGCTTTCTCCGTGCCGGCGGGCGCGCTCGGGTTCTGGCAGGAACGCCTGGCGCTCCTGAAAGTGGAGACGGCCGCCAGCGAGGCGCGTTTTGCGGACCAGGTGCTCACGTGCTTTGATCCCGACGGCCTGCGGATAGAGCTCATTGCCACGGCCGAGGCCGACCCGCGTGCCCCTGCGCCATCGGCCGAGGTGCCCGGCTCGCACGCGATCCGCGGTTTCCACAGCGCCACCCTTGCCCTGGCCGATGCGGCCGCCACCGCCGACCTGCTCACCAACGTGATGGGCCATCGCCGGGCGGTCCAATCGGGCCACCGGACCCGTTTCGCCGTCGCCGCCGGTGGACCGGGCACGTATGTTGACCTGCTGACCGATCCAGCCCTCCCCCGCGGCCTCAATGGAGCCGGCACCGTGCATCACATTGCGTTTCGCACCCCCGATGACCCGGCCCATCAGGCAGCGCAGGCGCAGCTCAGCGCTCTGGGCGTCGGGGTCACCCCGGTCATCGACCGCGCCTATTTCAAATCCATCTATTACCGCGAGCCGCGCGGAGTACTCTTTGAAATCGCCACCGACCAGCCGGGATTTGCCATCGACGAGCCGGTCGAGACCCTCGGCACGCGCCTTTCGCTCCCGCCGCGCCTGGAGCCGCTGCGCGCTGAAATCGAGGCGGCATTGCCACCACTCAGCTGAAAATTTTCCTGCCCGAAAACGGGCCAGGAAAATGAGAAAGCCATCAGGATCCGTCACATGCCCGCCGCGAATTTTGTCCACCGCTTCGAGCCCGGCGTGGATCCGGCAGCTCCACCTTTGCTGTTGCTGCACGGTACCGGCGGCGACGAGCAATCGCTGCTCCCGCTCGGGCGTGCGCTTTCGGCCGGCTCGGCCCTTCTCAGCCCACGTGGCCAGGTCTCCGAAAACGGGGCGTGGCGTTTTTTCCGTCGCCATGCCGAGGGTGTGCTGGACCTTGATGATCTCGCCGCCCGCGCACACGAGATGGCTGATTTTGTCACCGCCACGGCAAAGGCCCAAGCCATCGATCTCACCCGGCTGGTCGCCGTCGGCTTTTCGAATGGCGCGAACCTCGCCGCGGCACTGCTGCTGCTCCGCCCCGAAACGCTCGCGGCGGCCATTTTGCTGCGCCCGATGGTGGGCCTGGACCCATCGCCCTCACCCAACCTCGCCGGCCGGCGCGTGCTCATCCTCTCCGGCGCACACGACCCCATCGTCCCCGCAGGCCATCCGGAGCGGCTGGAGAAAATCTTCCATGCTGCGGGGGCCAGGGTTGAGCGGCACGTTTTCCCTGCCGGGCACGGACTCACTCCGGACGATCTCACCGCCGCGCAACGTTTTTTGCGTACCCGGGCCTGATCGGACGAACGGTCGCACCTGGCGCGCAGGGCGGGGTGGAGCATGGCACGCCACGACCACCACGGCCCAATCTCATGCTTGCCCGTCGCCGGGGGCTCGCCCAGCGTCCTGACACGATGGCTTTTCCCAAACCTCCCGCCATACTGGCCGCGCGCGATCTGTCCGCTGGCGAACTGGAGGGGAATTCTCCCGCCGCCCTGCTGCGCATGCATGCGTGGATGCACCTGACGCGGGCCACCGACAACCGCATTTTGGAGCTCTTCCGCCAGGGTCTGCTGAAGGGCACCGTTTGTGGCGGGCAGGGGCACGAAGGGCTGGTCATACCGCTGGCGCTGCTGGCCAACAAGGCGCTCGATGTCGTCTCTTTTACCCACCGCGGCCTGGGCGGCCACCTTATCTGGGGCGGGCATCTGTGCGAGCACCTGAACCAATATTTTGCCAACGCCGGCAGCCCCACCCGCGCCCGCGAGGGCAACATCCACCACGGCGACCCGGCCAACCGGTCGCTGCCGATGATCAGCCATCTGGGAGTGATGCTCTCCACCGTGGCCGGCACGACTGACGCCCAGCGCCGCCTGGGCCGGCCCGCAGTCGGGCTCGCATTTTTTGGCGATGGCGCGTCCAGCACGGGCGATGTCCATGAGGCACTCAACCTGGCCTCGCTCCTCTCGTTGCCCGTGGTCTTCGTGATCGAAAACAACGGCTATGCCTATTCGACGCCCGTCCGCGAGCAGTACGGCGCCAAGGTCGAGCTGTGGCGCCGTGCCGCCGGCTACGGGATCGAGGGCATCGCGCTGGACGCCACCGCCGATGTCGCCGCCTCCGCCCGCGTCCTGGCCGGAGCGATGGACCGGGTGCGGTCGACCGGGCGTCCGCTGCTCATCGAGGCCAAGGTGCTCCGCCTGCGCGGTCACGCCGCCTACGACACCTGTGATTACCTCGCTTCCGGAGAGAGTGAGGCTTTCTTTGCCGCCGACCCGCTGCCCAAGTTTCGCGCCCGGCTCGTGGCCGAAGGCCATGGCGCCGCCATCGAGCAGATGGAGCACGAGCTCAACGTCTACCTGGAAGCCTGCGTGCAGGCGGCCATCGCCACCCCGCGCCCGGCCGGCGACAGCGCCGCGATGCAGTCCGACGTCTTCGCGCCGCCGGCGCCGCCGCTCCCCTGGGTGCCGGCTATGGATTCCGCCGGCCCAAGCCCGAACCACCCGGGCGAACAGCTGACCATGGCGCAGGCGCTCAACCGGGCCCACCGGAAAATTTTGACGGAGCGGCCCGAAGCGCTGGTCCTTGGCCAGGACATCGCGACCTATGGCGGGGCGTTCAAGGTCACGGAAGGGCTGCTCGCCGATTTCGGCCGCCCGCGGGTGTGCAACGTGCCGCTGGCGGAAAGCGCCTGCACGGGCTGGGCGACCGGCCTGGCGCTCGGCGGCTTCCGGCCCATCGAGGAATTTCAGTTTGCCGATTTCTCGACCGAGGCTTTCACGCAGATCACGCTCAACGCCGCCACGATGCATTTCCGCTCCGGGGCGAAGGTTCCGCTGGTGCTGCGGTTGCCCTGCGGCGGCGGGCTGACGTTCGGTTCGTTTCACTCGCAGGAGCTCGAATCCGTCTTTCTGGCGATGCCCGGCCTGAAGGCGCTCTATCCCTCGACGCCGCAGGACGCCTTCAATGCGCTGCTCGCCGCCTATGAGGATGACAACCCGGTGCTCCTGTTTGAGCACAAAGGGCTCTACCGTCGGGGCAAACAGCCCGTCCGGTGGGACGCCAACTATCGCGATGTCTGGATGCCGCGCCAGATCCGCACCGGAGACTTTGCCACCTTCGTGACCTACGGGGAGATGACGCTGCCCGCCGCCGAGGTCTGCGATTATCTTGCCGGCGAATACGAAAAAACCTTTGACCTCTTCGACCTGCGCGCACTGGCCCCGCTGCGGCTCGAGGTCATCCGGGCCTCGCTGGCGCGCACCCACCGCCTCATTGTCCTGCATGAAGGGCGGCGCACGCACGGTTTCGGGGCGGAGCTGGTGGCGCAGCTGACCGAGGAGAGCTTTTTTTCCCTGGAGGCCGCGCCCCTGCGCATCGGCGCGCTCGACCTGCCGGTGCCCTTTGCCCCGGAGCTGGAAAACGCCTTCCGGCCGACCCGGGAAAAACTCCTCGGGCAAATCATTGCGTGGATGGCATAATGATTTACGATTTTCGAATTACGATTTTGGATCAACCGACCTGCTGCCTGCATCGCCTGCCATGCTCCAATCCATAACCCGAAAACCAAAGGCCAGAATTCCGATTGCCGCGTGGGCGGCGGTCCGGCTGCTCGCGCTGGACGTGGACGGGGTGCTGACTGACGGCACGGTGCAGATTGCCTCGGATGGCCGCACGGAAACCAAAACCTTTTCCATCCTCGACGGCATGGGTGTCACGCGGCTGCACCAGGCCGGCATCATCGTCGCCTGGATCAGCGGCCGGCCTTCGGGCGCGACGCGGGTCCGGGCCGCCGAGCTGAAAATCCCGCATCTCATCGAGGGCCGCACCGACAAGCTCACCGCGCTCCAGGAACTCGCGGCGGCGCTCGGCCTCACCGCCGCGCAGTGTGCCTACATGGGCGATGATGACATTGATGCCCCCGCCATCGCGTGGGCCGGGGTGGGCATTGCGCCCGCCCACGCGATGCCCGCGGCGCTGGGGGTCGCCGACTTTGTCCCCGGCCGGCCCGCTGGCCTCGGGGCGGTGCGCGAAGTGTGCGAACATCTGCTCGCCGGACGGGGGGCAGCTGCCGGAAGCAAAGGGAACAAACGGACAGGAGGAAGGACCAAACCATGATGAAGTCCGCTCCTCCCGGTCGGTGGCTGCCTCTGCTGGCTGCGCCTGGAGTCATCTTTTTGCTGGGCAGCGCCGCCGCAGTCATCACCGCGCTCGATATCCCCACGTTCATCAAGCAGAACGGGCCAGGGCCCGGGATCCCGGCCACCCGGCTGCGGGCCGCCACCGCCCTGCCCATCAGCCAGGAGCCGCTGCAAGTCGATGCAACCGATGTGGTCTACACGACTTTTACCGGCGAGGCCGGGAATGTGGTGGACACCGTGCTGACGAGTCCGGCTGCCACCGCCATCATTGATCAAACGACCAAGCACCAGATCTTCCGGGGCAACTCGACCGTATTGCTCAAACGGCCCGATTTGGAGGCTTCGGGAGAACAATGGAGTTATGAATACATTTCAAAAACCGATTGCACGATTGTGATCAACAAAAACGCCCGCGTGGTGTACTACGGCCTGTTCAAATGAAAACCTCCCGCCTCCTCTGGCTGCTGGCTGGCTGCACCGGCATCCTGTTCGCAGCAGAATCGCCACCGCCGCCGGCGGATGCGCTGCCGTCCACGGTGATCACGAGCGTGCGTTTGATGATTCCCAAGAACGAAACGGAAGTCCGCGCCATTTTCGACGACACCGTGAAACTGGTGGGCAACGGCATCACGATCACCTGCGATCACCTCGAAGTGGTCAGGATCCCTCCGGGCGACAATTCCGTCATCCTCGTGCAGGACCAGTATAAGTCGATCGTCGCCACCGGCCACGTCAACATCACCATGGGTGACCGGCTGGCCACCTGCGGGCGGGCGGAAATTTTCCCGGCGGAGGACAAGTTGGTCTTGACCGATGATCCGGTCGTCATTGACCGGGCCCAGTCTTCCTCAATCTCGGGCACGGAGATGACCTTGCACCGAGGTTCGAACGAGATCGAGGTGACCAACAGCAAGTCAATTGTCCCCGGCATGAAAGATTTCGGCCCGGGCAAGAACAAGCCAACCGCGCCGCAACCGGCTCCCGCCCCAGCCAAATGACCGCCGCCGTCAGTTCACCACCCCCCGCGACCGGGGCGGCCAACGCGCCCGGCCCGGGTGCGCCGGCGGCCTCCGAAATCGTGGCCGAGGG
>CAIXIZ010000409.1 GCA_903919625.1 uncultured Verrucomicrobiota bacterium | reverse complement strand
CTCCTTGGCGAAGGGGGCGCCGAAGGCCAGCGCGTGCGAGGTCTTGGGCGCGAGCAACTGCAGGTCCACGGTGCGCTCGCCGCCGGCCGGAATGGCGAGCACATAGTGCAGCGCGGCTTTGGTGCCGGTGTGGGCGGTGTTGACCGCCGTATGGTCGCCTTGCACGACATAGCGGTGGAAGGCGTCCTTGACGTAGGGCGTCGCATTCGTGACCCCCCAGAGGCGCTCGGCGTTGGTCTCGTTTTCGGTGAACAGCGGCACCGCCGCCGTGCCGTCGGAGGCCGGGGCGAAGCGCATTTCGTAGCCGCCCAGCGACTCGTGGGAGCCGGAGATGACGCCCTTGCCGGAGAGTTTCAGCTCGGGCCGCACCTTGACGTGCTCATTGGCGCCACCCCAGGACCAGAGGTTGCGATACCAAAGCTGGGGCAGCAGATGGAGCGTGGCCGCCTCGGGCCCGCGGTTGACCACGCGCAGCCGGATCAGAACATGGTCGGGGCCGGCTTTGGCATACTCGGCGAAGACATCGAAGTAACGCCCTTCATTGAAGACGCCGGTGTCGAGAATCTCATACTCGGCGCCGGTGATGCCGCGCCGGCGGTTTTCCGCGAGCAGATCGCCATAGGGAAATTCCGCCTGCGGGTATTTGTAGAGCCCCTGCATCCAGGAATGGGTGGGCGTCGAATCGAGATAGTAATACAGCTCCTTCGGATCCTCGCCATGGTTGCCCTCGGAACCGGTCAGGCCGTAGAGGCGCTCCTTCAGGATGCCATCCTTGCCGTTCCAGAGCGCGACCGAGAAGCACATCCGGCATTCGCGGTCGGTGATGCCGAGCAGGCCGTCCTCGCCCCAGCGGTAGGCGCGGCTGCGCGCATGGTCATGGGGAAAATAATCCCAGCAGGTGCCATACGGGGAATAGTCCTCCCGGACGGTCGCCCACTGGCGTTCCGAGAGGTAGGGACCCCAGCGTTTCCAATTTTTGGTGCGGGCGCGGTCTTCGAGCAGGCGGCTGTGCTCGGCGGTGAGATGATGCGGCGGTACGGACGGGGCGGCGGGTGCGGCGGGAACAGCAGGAACCAGGGAAGCAGGAGCGAGGGCGGATTTGGCGGACATGGTATTATATTATATGGGTGCGAAAAAAACGGCCGAGAATTTCAAGCCGGGGTGGGCAGGCATCGGTCCCCTATGGGATAGACGCCGGGAACGCACCTCGTCCAGCATCGTTTTACAACAAATCACTTTTCTTTCCGGCGGGGTGGTCCAACCGGAGGAAACCGGGCCTCAGGGACGCAGGACTTGCAGTTCCAGCCGGATGTATTCCGCCAGCGACCAGGCCTGAAATGGACAGCCGCAGGGCTGGTGCGGGGCGGCACCGTCAGCGATTTCGCAAAGATGACCGAGGCCGGCGTCCTGGAGATGGGCGGCAAGTGGGACGAGAAAACGCTGACGTGCCGTGGCCTTCGCCTCCGGAGTGCCGCCATGCACCCGCAGCCACCCCTCGACAAAGGGTCCCATCAGCCATGGCCAGACCGTGCCCTGATGATAGGCCCCGTCGCGGGCGAGCACGCCGCCGCCATAGTGGGGACGGTAGTCCGGATGATCCGGCGACAGGGTGCGCAAGCCAATCGGGGTCAGCAGGTTTTCTTCCACGATCCGCAGCACCCCGGCGGCCTGCCGTCCCGTGAGCAAGGGTTCCGGCAACCCGCCGAGGGCGAAGATCTGATTGGGCCGGATGCTGCGGTCGACCGCACCGGGGTGAAAATCGACATCAATCACATCATACAGGCATTCTTGTTCAGCATGCCAAAATTTGGCCCGGAACGAAGCCAGCGCCCGGTCGGCGAGATAGCCCCAGACCGGGTTGGACTTGGCGCCAAAGCGCAGGGCATTGATCCAAAGGGCCTGCACTTCCACCGGTTTGCCAATCCGCGGGGTGACGACCCAGTCGCCCACCTTGGCGTCCATCCAGGTGAGCTGCACCCCGGTCTGGCCGGCGTAGAGCAAACCATCTTCGTCGGCCCGGATGCCGAACCGCGTGCCGCGGGCATAACCGGCGAGGATCGCATTGACGGCCGAGTGCAGGGGGGCGGAAACAGCGGCGGGCACGGGTCCGGACTGAAGCAGGGCCTGGACGGCGACAATATACCAAAGCGACGCATCCACGGAGTTGAACTCCGGCGGGGCGGAACCGTCGGGAAAAAAATTGGGCAGCATGCCGGCCGAAACGTGGGCCGCCCATTCGACCAGGATGGAGCAGGCGGCTTCCCGCCAGCCGGTCGCCAAACAAAGTCCGCGCAGGCTGATGAACGTGTCACGTCCCCAGTCGGTGAACCACGGATAACCGGCGATGATGGTGAGCCCATGGCCGCGTTTCACCAAATAGGCCTCGGCGGCGCGATGGAGCGGGCCGGGCGAGCTGTCGCGCCGTTTCCGTTCCGACTCCCGCCAACCGGCGGCCAGCTCGCCCGCGGGCGTGTTCCGGATTTCGTTCCATCCGGCCTCACCGTCGGGCGAGGCCAGGATCAGGACCGCGGCGCCGGTTGCAAAATCCATTGTCCAGACTCCCGGTGCGGCGAGATCCTCCTCGGCGTCGAGGCCCCGGGCCTGTTCTTCCGCATACAAAAAACGACGATACCAATCCGGCGCGGGGGAAAATGCCCCGCTGGAAGCGATGGCCACCGGCGGCACGCCAGGATAGGGATTCCAGACCAGGGCGGCCCCGGCGCTGACCGGGGCGAAGGCGAAGGCCGGATTTTCGTGCTGGAGCGAATGGGGGTCGCGGCCCGAAAGAAACGGCCGCGCCACCAGGGAGCAGCCGGCCGTTGATCCGGTCAGCCGCCAGGTGAGCACGGCGGCCGACTGCCCGCGCGGAATAAAAATTTCCTGTCGCAGCGTGCGCCCGCCGGGCAGGTCAAAGGTCCAGGCCGGCCACGGTTCCGCGGTGAAGGAACCGACCTGACAGCTGCCCGCGGGAACGAGCACCCCGGGCGAATAGCGCTGGGAGTTGAGCGCGAACGAACCCTCCGGGGTGTGGAGGACAGCCTCCAGGCCGTTGACAAGCACGAACCGGCGGCAGGGCGAACCATCGGCCCGCAGCAGCAGTGCGTGGTAACGGCGGGTGCGCACCAACGAAACGGTCCCGGAGGCGAAGCCTCCGAGACCGTCGGTTTCCAGCCATTCAAGTTCGGCCATGTTGAGATTATCACCCGCAGACCGGCCCCGGAGCATCCGGGAGCACGGTCTGAGGCGACCTCCGCCGCGCGGTTACTCAGCCGCCGGTGTCAAATCCGGGGTAGAGGGTCATGCCGCCGTCGACATAGAGGGTGGCGCCCGTCACATAATCGGAATCATCCGACGCGAGCCAGACGACTGCCCGGCCGATTTCGTCGGCCTCGCCGATGCGGCGGTACGGGATGAGGGTGAGCAGGCTTTCGTACGCCTCGGGGGTGCTCCAGGCGGCGGTATTGATGGGGGTGCGGATGGCGCCCGGCGAAACACTATTGGCGCGGATGCGGAGCGGCGCCACTTCCTGCGCGATGCTCTTCATCATGAGGGCGACGCCGCCCTTGGAAGCGGCATAGTTCACATGGCCGGCCCACGGGATGATGTCGTGGACGGAGCTCACGCAGACGATTTTGCCGGCGGCACAGGAGACTTCCTTGCGCACGCCACGACGTCGGAATTCGCGCACGGCCTCGCGCGAGCAGAGGAACTGTCCAGTGAGATTGACGCCGATCACGCGGTTCCAGTGGGCGAGCGAAAGTTCGTGGAACGGGGCGTCCTGCTGGATGCCGGCGTTGTTGATGAGGATGTCGACCGTGCCCCACTCGCGGATCACAGCGCGAAACATCTCTTGCACCTCCTCCTCTTTGCTCACGTCGGCTCGGTGGATCATGGCGCGCGCGCCGCAGCGGCGGATTTCCTCGGCGACGGCTTCGGCGTCGGCGGGGCCGCTAACAT
>CAIXIZ010000408.1 GCA_903919625.1 uncultured Verrucomicrobiota bacterium | reverse complement strand
GGTCCACGCTGCACCAGATGGGGGCATGCGTATGGGTACGGCCGGGCCACTGGCGGCCGGGCAGGTCGACGGGCGGGAACGGACGATATTTGGTAACAGGAGGAGATTGCATGGCGGAACAAAGGGGAGGATGACGGACGAACCGACGGATGGCGAGCACGCGTGTCCAGCAGACACCGCGACCACCGGGCGAAATCAAACGGACGCACGACCAGCCGCAGCGCGGCCAGGGAAGGACCGTGCGTCTAGGTAAGTCGGAGCGCCAGGGCGGAATTTCGCATCAATTGGACCAATGCTATGCTGCCAGGGGCAGGGAAGTCAAGGCCGGGACGGATCCGACTGGGGATCCTCCCGTGGCAAATCCGTAACCCGACCGCACACAGGCGCGTCTTGCTTCCTGTGTATGACGCGACTTCCATCGCTCAATGTCTTCTGACGCGGACGAAGAGACGTTCGACCTGGTTGGCTGTCTTGCCCGCGTGCGGGCAAGCGACCAGGCGGCGGCGCGCGCCCTCGTGGATCACCTTTACCCGCTGGTCATCCGCATCATCCGCACCCGTCGCCCGCGCCGGGTGGCCGAAGAGGACATTGCCCAGGACATCTTTCTGAAAATGTTCACCCGCCTCGAGCAATATCAAGGCAACGTGCCGTTCACCCACTGGGTGTCCCGCATTGCGGTGACCACCTGCATTGACCATCTGCGCGCCCAGCAACGCCGGCCCGAATTCCGCTGGGCCGACCTTTCCGAAAACGAGGCCCAGGTGCTGGATAACGTCCTGACCAACGAACGCGACGTAGATGCGGGTGACGCCCTGGCCGCCAGCGAATTGGTGGAGAAACTGCTCTCCCAGCTCAAACCCGAGGACCGTACTGTCATCCAGATGCTCGACTTGGAACAGAAATCGCTGTCGGAGATCAGCCAGCTCATCGGATGGAACACCACTTTGATCAAAGTTCGCGCTTTTCGGGCGCGCCGAAAGCTGCAAAAACTTTTCGAGGAACTAAAAAAACAGGAACGAACATGAACCACTCCCACACCTCCTGGCAGCGCCTCGCTGCTGCCGCCCGCCTGGCCCCGCTCCCGGCTGATGCGCTTGCGCCGGTCGGCTTTGCCACGCGGGTCGCCGCACACGCGTTTGACCGCGCGCCGGCCTCCCTCGCCGCGCTCTGTGAGCTGTTCTCCTGGCGCGCGCTCGCCGCCGCCGCGCTCATCGCCATCGTCAGCGTGGCCGCCAACCTGAATGCCGTGCTGGGCAGCGATGACGACGTCCTGGCGGTCAACGATCCGGTCGCCGAGGTGCTTTCGCTCACCTGAGCCACATGTCGCAAAAAGCCAAAGTTCTGGCCGCGTTTGCGGGCATCTTTGTCGCCGGTGCGATCGCCGGGGGCATTTTGGCTTTGCGCGTAGAGGTGGAGCAAGTCAAGCAGACCGGCGTGACCAGCGCGGTCCAGCCGTCGGTGGCCGCACATGTGGTCTCGGTAGACCAGTATCTGCCGCAGCAATTGGAGCGCTATGGGCGGCAGCTCGGCCTGTCGAAGGAGCAAAGCGGCAAAATTTACCCATTGATCGAGCAAGCCACGCAAAAACTGGATGAGCTGAGCAAGAAAAACCGGGCGGACACCCTTGTGATCCGCGAGGACTTGGACAAGGAG
>CAIXIZ010000407.1 GCA_903919625.1 uncultured Verrucomicrobiota bacterium | reverse complement strand
TCGGCGGGCGCGGCTCCCTGCTGGATCTGCAAGAGCTGGCGATAGAGACGGTAATAAGTCGCGTCGGCAGGGTTTAGGGCGATGGCCTGGTCATAATCCGCCAGCGCGCCCGCGGCGTCGCCCAGAAATTCCCTGACCATCGCGCGGGAGCTGTGGCTGCTGGCATCTTTGGGGGCGAGCTCAAGGGCCTGATTGAAATCCGCCAGCGCGCCGGCGTAGTCGCCGGTCTGCTTCTTGACATCACCGCGAGCGGCATAGGCGCTGGTGTTTTTGGGATTGAGCTCCAGGGCGTGGGTGAAATCCACCAGGGCACCGTCGTGGTCGCCTTTGGCCCCCTTGGCGAGGCCGCGATTGAGGTAGGCCTGAAAAAGATCCGGTTTGAGCGCGAGGGCCTGGTCGAAGTCGGCGATGGCGCCGTCGAGGTCGCCTTTGCCCCGCTTGACGACGCCGCGATTGTGGTAGGCATCGGCAAAGTCCGGTTTGAGGGCGATGGCTTTGTCCCAATCGGCGATGGCCCCGTCGAGGTCGCCTTTTGCCTCCTTGGCGACGCCGCGATTGCGGTAGGCCTCGGCATAGTCCGGCTTGAGGGCGAGGGCCAGACGCTGGCGGATCAGACGAGCGAAGTGTTCCAGCCCTTGGGCAACGGCGGCGGACTGCCCGCAACCATCGGATTTCAAACCCGGCAAGGCCGCTACGGCATCCTGCAAATTCTCAGTTTTGCGGACAGTCCGCATGCGGTAAAAATCCGGTACAAGCTGGTGCAGGCGGCGGTGGCACCGGCCGGGGCGCTGCCCGAGTTCAGCGGAGACGGCACGACTGCGGCGCCATTGACCTGCCGGCTGGAAGAGCGGGCCCCGCTCGCGCCCAAAGAGGATTACACCTCCGGATCGCCGCTCTTTCCCCTGAACACGGAGGCGGTGGGCTACGCCGATTTCGACGGGCAGTTTCACCCCATCATGTATCTGGCCGAGCCGCATCCGCGTGGTGCGACGGAGAACGCGGTCACGGCCTATGTCCAACCACGCGATGCCGCGGTGACCATGGACCTCTATCGCGGCACCAACCCGCTGGCCACGGCGAACCATTTTCTCGGACGTTACCAGATCACGCGAATGCCGCAAAACGCCAGCCTGGAAATTGGTTTCAAGGTGACCGACCAAGGGCGGCTCGAGGTCACATTTGCCTCCGATACGGCCGGGGTCCGGCTGACCGGAAAATGTCTGCGCCCTCCGGATCCGCCCGACAAGCCGACCGGAGTGATCCGCTACCAGCTTTCGCCGGCAGCGGCGGCCAAGCCATGACGACCCCTTCCGGCGGCCAGTTTGCCAGCACGCGCTGGACACAGATTCTGGCCGCAGCCGATCCGGCGCATCCCGATACCCAAGAGGCGCTGTCTGCGCTCTGCCGCAGCAGCGGGCGAACTAGCACCGGCCGCGTTCCGCGCGCGAAGAACACACAAGCAGTTTCGCACCCCGCGGCGCGCTGGGCGGCCCAGATGGCGCGCCACCAGCGCAAGTGACCCTGCAGGTGCTGGTCCCACAGCGCCAGCCGCGGGTCCGTCGCCTGCGGGCCGTTGTCGTACCCAACCCGGGCGTGGAGATGCGCGATGTGCGGAATCAGCGACAGGATGGCCTCCTCCAGCATCTCGTCCCCCGGGTCAACCTCGCAGGCGGCCAAAAAATGGCTGTAGTCCGCCACCAGCGCCAGGCTCGGCAGCCTGCCGGCGCCGCCGCCGTCAAGCGAGCGAGCTGTGGGAGCCGCCACCGCGCGGAAAGCAGAGCGCCGCCGCACCGCGGGAGGAGGCGTTGCAGCACCCAGGGGCTGGCGGTGGCGCGGCCTCGGTGGATCTCGTGCACGATCCGCACCCCGAGCGAATCTGCCAGC
>CAIXIZ010000406.1 GCA_903919625.1 uncultured Verrucomicrobiota bacterium | reverse complement strand
GACCGTCGTGAACGTGACGGCGGTCTGTGCCTATTGGCTCGGTGGGCTGTATTGCACGTCGCTGCTGTATGCCCTTTATCTCGGTTTGGGCATTGGCGGCTGGTGGTCATGGCACAAAACCTTGCAAAAACAAAAAGCCAATGCCTGAGCCCACCTCCAGCGGTTTGGAGGTGAAACCCGTTGAAATCAACGGGCTCCGGCCCGGTGCCGCGGCAGGCCGGACCTTCAGCCCTCCCTGACCCATGAATCCCCCTGCGCCCATCCGCATCGCCCTCTTCGGCGCGGAATCCACCGGCAAATCCACCCTGGCGGAGAAGCTGGCCGCGCATTTTGTCGCGCCATGGTCACCGGAGTTCGTGCGTGAATTTTGGGACACCCATGGCGGCATCATCACCGCCGCCGACCTCGATGCCATCGCCAGGGGGCAAATCGCGGGCGAGGAGGCCGCGGTGGCCCGCGCCCAGCGCGTCGTGTTCTGCGACACCGAACTGCTGACCTGCCTGCTCTGGGACGATCTGCTGTTTCCGGGTCATTGCCCGCCCTGGGTGCGGGCCGAGGCGGAACGGCGCGTCCGGGGCATTGCGCTCTGGCTCCTGTGCGACACGGATCTGCCCTGGTCACCCGACCCACAACGTTGTTTTCCCGACGCCGCCGGCCGGGCGATGTGCCGCCAGCTCTGGCGCGATGCCCTGACCACGCGCAACCTGCCGTATGCGGAGATTCAGGGCACATGGCCGGAGCGCGAGGCCCGGGCCATTGCCGCGGCCGGAGCAATCCTCCGGCCCTCAGCCTGAACCGTGCCGGCCTATCCCGGCGGCCAGGACATCTGACGCCTCGCCAGCAGGTGGACGTGCAGGTGCGGCACGCTCTCGCCGGCATCGGAGCCTTGGTTGATCACCAGGCGGAAACCGTTGGCGAGGCCGAGCTTTTTGGCGACCAGCCCCGCCACCACGAGGAGATGGCCCAGCGCAGTTTCGTCCGCCACAGTGGCCTCGCCGACCCGCGCGAGCAGTTTTTTCGGAATGATGAGCAGATGAACGGGTGCCTGCGGCTGGATGTCATGGATGACGATGCAATGCTCATCCTCATGCTCGATTTTGGCGGGAATCTCCCGGTCGATGATGCGCTGAAACAGGGTCTTGGCCATGCGTGCATTTTGGCCCCGACCGCGGGAAGGTCACGCCGGAAATCTTGCCCGATCGACACCCGCTCACTCGCCGACTACGGTAACAATCACGTTGCGTGCGTGCGGGGCCCGACGGTGCTCCCAGAGGTAAATTCCCTGCCAGGCGCCCAGCAACAGCCTGCCGGCGGCGAGCGGCACCGTTTCGCTGGTGCGCGTGAGCGCCATCTTGATATGGGCAGGCATGTCATCGTCGCCCTCGAGCGTGTGGGTGAAATGGGGGTCGTCCTCCGGCACCAGCCGGTCGAGCCACTTTTCCAAATCGCGTCGGGCCGATGGATCGGCGTTCTCCATGATCAGCAACGAACAGCTGGTGTGCTGGCAGAACAGGGTCGCCACTCCGCTCAAAATTCCGCTCCGCGCGACTTCCCGGGACACCGCTGCGGTAATTTCATGCATCCCTTGACCGGACGTGGTGACCGTAAGTCTGGCCTGATGGATGGACATGGTGGCCTGGGCCTCTCAAGAGGCGAGAAACTGGGCGATCAGCGGGACGGCTTCCGTGCCGGCATCGGCCAGGACGTAGTGGCCGGCGTCGGCCATCCGGCGGGTCTGCGCCTGGGGCAGCCGGCGGCGCCACTCGGTAAAATACCAGTCGTGAAAACAAAAATCCTTTGCACCCCAAACGAGGAGGGCGGGGCGGTCACGAAAATGCCGCAGCCCGGCTTCCGTCGCGGCGAGCGCAGGCCAGCTCGGGTGTGATGGGTCCAGGGGGATGTCCTTCACGAAGGCGTCCACCGCCACCCGGTTGGCCCACGTGTCATACGGGAGGAGAAAAGCCTTCCGCTCCTCAGGCGTGAGCCGCCGCCGCCGCATGGACATGCAGGCCGCCGGACCGGCAAAACCATTCAGGCCCCGCACAATCATGGTGCCGGGAAAATGGGTTTTGCAGAGCGCAATGCGTGCCGGGATATGGGGCGAGGGGAAAGCGGCGGTATTGAGGATGACCAGCCGGCCAATCAGTTCAGGATGCCGCGCCGCGAAACCGAAACCAATCGCCCCGCCCCAGTCATGCACCACCAGGTGCACTTTTTGCAGATTGAGCGCCGCCACGAGTGCCGCCACATCGTCAATCCTCGTCTCAAGCGTATAGGGATAACTCCGGGGCTTTTCCGAAAGCCCCATGCCGATATGGTCAGGGACGATGCAGCGCAGGCGGGGTGCGACCGCCTGCACCAGTTCGCGGTAATAAAACGACCAGGTGGGGTTGCCATGCAGCATGAGCACGGCCTCGTCGCGGCGCGGACCTTCGTCGAGGTAGTTCATCCGTGCGGCGCGCGGCGTGGTGAACGGCTGCGGCGTGAAGGGATAGAGTGGCCGGAGCCAGCCGGGAACATGGGCGGCGGTGCTCATGCTGCGAGATGGCGGGGCGGGACGTCCCTGCCGGGCCTTTCCGGCGATCCCGG
>CAIXIZ010000405.1 GCA_903919625.1 uncultured Verrucomicrobiota bacterium | reverse complement strand
CGCGATGTGCTCGACGCGCTGGAGGCGGCGCTGCCGGGGTTTCCGCTCGACGCGAGCCGGCAGGTGCTGAGCGACTACGGCAACATGAGCAGCCCATCGGTGCTGTTTGCATTGGAGGCGGCGCTCCGTGACGGCCAGCCCGACGCGGCCGGCGACTTGTGGCTGGTGAGCTTCGGCGCCGGCTTCAGCGCGCACGCGTGCCGGTTGGGCGTTTGAGATTCCGGAAACGTATCAAGTCTGTCACCATTGGCAGGCACCTGCGCAGGGAGCGCGATGACATGAAGGCTAGAGCGGTTTAAATTGAACTGTAGCCATTCCGTTGGGTGAACTGGTCAAACTCCGACTTTACTGACGGAGGGCCTTTTGAGAAAGTGTAACCTAATAGGTTACACTTTTCCGGTGCGAAATGCAGGAGGGCGTACGGTCTCAAAAGCTGGCTATACTTTTATTGAAACCGCTCTAGCTTCGGATTCGGCCGTAAAGCTCCTCGTAGCGCGTGACGATGACCTGGGCGGAAAATAATTCGCGGGCGCGCCGCCGGGCGGCTTCGCCGAGGGCGGTACGCCGGGCGGGGTTGCGCAGCAGGGTTTGCACGAGGGCGGCAAGCGCGGCGGTGTCGCCGAAGGGCGTGGCGAGCAGGCCGGTTTCGCCAGCAACCACGACTTCCGGGATGCCGCCGACGGCAAACGCCACACTGGGCCGGCCGAGGCTCATCAGTTCAAGGATGCTCAGACAAAAACTTTCGGTTTCCGAGGTGAAGAGACCGAGATCGGCGGCCTGGAGATAGTCCTCAATGGCGGTCACGTTTTGGCGGACGACCACACGGTCGGCGAGGCCGAGGCGTTGCACTTCGGTGGCAAAGGGCGCGAAGTCGCCGCCGGCGAGGATCACGAGCTTGAACTTTTCGCCGGCGCGCTGAAGGCGGGCGGCGGTGTCCAGCAGGAGGTCAATGCGTTTGAGGGCACGCAGATTGGAGAGATGCAGGAGCATCGCTTCGCCATCCGCGAGGCCGAGCTCACGGCGCACCTCAGCCGGTGAACGGAGCGGCGGATGTGGCTCGAAAAAATTATGGATGACTTCGATGGGACGGGTCACGGCCAGGTGGCGCAGCGTTTCCTGCCGCAGAAATTCAGAAACGGCGGTGATGGCATCGGAGTGGTCCAGGGCATGGCGGATGGCCGGGCCGTAGCCGGGATCGCGGGCGAGCAGAGTGGTGTCGGTGCCATGCAAGGTGGTGATGACCTTGGGTCGCCGGGCGGAGGGCAACATCGAGCAGGCGAGAAACGCGGCCGTGGCGTGCGGCACGGCATAGTGGACATGCAGCACGTCGAGCGCATGGTCGCGGCTGACCTCGGCCATCTTGACCGAGAGCGGCAGCGTGTAGTCGGGATATTTAAATAGGTCGTAGCTGTTGACGATCACGGGGTGGAAAAAGACCCGCGGGTTGCCGACGGGCATGCGGAACGGCTGTTCGTAGCTGATAAAATGAACCTCGTGACCACGCCGCGCCAGTTCCTCGCCCAACTCGGAGGCGAGAATGCCGCTGCCGCCGACGGACGGATAGCAGGTGAGGCCGATCTTGAGGGGGCGCGGGGTCATGCCGGATAAGCCAAGACAGGTTTGGCCACGAAAACGCACAAAGGGGCTGGTCGGCGGATGGGTGTCTTCCGCGCGCCTATAGGCGCCTTGCAAGCATCATTTGCCGGAGAGAATTTGTGCATGATTGTGGCCAATGAAATGATGGGTTTTGATCAGAAGTGCTGGGCAACGTGACTGACAGGGTTGGCCACGAAATGACACAAAGGGGATGGTCAGTGGAGGGGCATCCTCCGCGCGCCTATAGGCGCCTTAAAGGCAGCATTTACGGATGGAATTTTGTGCATTATTGTGGCAAAAAAATGCGCTGGGTCAGAAGCGCCGGCCGGAATGACCAAGCGGGGCCAGGGATTTGAAGACCAGCGGGTCGTTGGGCCAGAGCGCGATCGCAAGATGGCAGCCGAGCCGCTGGCCGAGCACGCTGGCGCGGGCCATTTGCAGGAGGTGGTAGGGCCGGGCTTTGGTGAGCTGGGATTGATGCGCCACCATCGCGT
>CAIXIZ010000404.1 GCA_903919625.1 uncultured Verrucomicrobiota bacterium | reverse complement strand
TTGATGACCACCGGCGCCGGTTTGCCACCGATGGTGGCCTGCGCAAAGGCGGGGAACATCGTCGGGCTGTGGTTGCCGTAAATAAAAATGTTCTGGACCGCGGTGAGCGCCACCCCGGATTTTTTGGCCAGCTGGGTCTGGGCACGATTTTGGTCGAGCCGGACCATGGCGGTGAAGCGTTCGGGCGGCAGGCGCTTGGCGTGACTGGCGGCGATCATGCAGTTGGTGTTGGCGGGGTTGCCCACCACGGCAACCCGCGCATCGGCGGCGGCGACCTCGTCGATGATTTTGCCCTGCGCGGTGAAAATCCGGCCATTGTCCTTGAGGAGGTCGGCGCGCTCCATGCCGGGACCACGGGGCTTGGCCCCGACGAGGAGGCACCAGTTGGCCTCCTTGAAGCCGACCGCAGGGTCGGCGGTCTGCACGATGCCGGCGAGCAGCGGAAACGCACAGTCGTCGAGTTCCATCGCAACGCCTTCGAGCGCCTTCAAGGCTTTCTCAATGGGAGCCTCGATGAGCTGGAGGATCACCGGCTGGTCGGGGCCAAACATGGCGCCAGAGGCGATACGAAACAGGAGGGAGTAGCCGATCTGACCGGCAGCTCCGGTAATGGCGACGCGGATAGGGGTTTTCATGGGAGGCCCAACGGCTAGCCCAGAACTGCCTGAAACACACGAAAGAATTTAAGCCGAGGGTCAGGAATTAGGTTTTCGACACGGCGGTGGAGCCGCGCGAATAAACCATCTCGTCGGCAACCGCCCCTTCCGGGGCGGTCCTCCGGCACCACGGGTTCATCTGCCATCAGCGAAAACGCGGCGCCAGGGCGGCATAAGTGGTCCGAACCAACGCCTCCGTGGTCGGCCAGTCGATGCAGCCGTCGGTGATGCTGACCCCGTAGCGAAGCCTGTCCTTGGGCTGCGGGAACGGCTGGCTGCCGGCGACCAGGTTGCTCTCGATCATGGCGCCCATGATCGAGGCATTGCCGGCGGTGATCTGATCGAGCAACGCCCGCATGACCTCGGGCTGGCGTTCGGGCTGCTTGGCCGAGTTGTCGTGCGAACAGTCGACCAGGATCGACCGCGGGAGGCCGGCCTTGGCCAGCAGTTGCTCGGTTTGTGCGATATGCGCCGGGGAATAGTTCGGGCCGGTCGCACCCCCGCGCAGCACAATGTGGCAGTCGGGATTGCCGCGGGTGACCACGGCGGCGGCGGCCCCGGCGAGGTTGATGCCCAGAAATGTCTGCGGTTGCGCCGCGGCCTTGATGGCGTTGATGGCCGACTGGATGGAGCCGTCCGTGCCGTTTTTGAAACCGAGCGGCATGGACAGACCCGAGGCCATCTGGCGGTGCGTCTGGGATTCGGTCGTGCGTGCGCCGATGGCGCCCCAGCACACCAGGTCAGCCATAAACTGCGGGGTGATGGGATCGAGAAATTCCGTGGCGGTCGGCAGGCCGAGTTCGAGCACGTCGAGCAGAAACGCGCGCCCCAGCTGCAGCCCGGCGGCAATGTCATGCGAACCGTCCAGATGCGGGTCCATCACGAGGCCTTTCCAGCCGACGGTGGTGCGGGGTTTCTCAAAATACACGCGCATCACGATCAGCACGCGGTCGGCCACTTCGCGGGCCAGCGCGGCGAGCCGCTGCGCATAGTCACGGCCCGCCACCGGGTCATGGATCGAGCACGGGCCGACGATGAGCAGCAGGCGCTTGTCGTCCGTGAAGATCAGCCGGTGAATTTCCCGGCGGGCATGGGTGACGAAATCCGCCTGCGCGTCCGTTTTCGGCAGCGCGGCCAGCAGCGAGGCCGGCGGCGGCAGAGGACGAGTCTCGACGACATTGATGTCGGAAGTTTTCTGCATGAAGGGCGAGCCTGGCAGGAAGCGGCGGGCCAGCGCAAGTCTGTCGAAGGCCGGATTCCTGGGTAAAGCGGGAGGGAACCTTGCAATTTTGGCAAAAAGTTGCCCGGTCGCCTACCCCTAAGCGACCGGGCATTTGCTTTCTTAGTTACCCCAAAACTCCCGCTAAGCGGGAGAAGTGGAGAAATTGGAATGGCAAAGTGATAGCTTTGTTCCAACGTAGGTCAAACAAAAGCTCGGTCATTAATATTAACTAATTATAGATCAACGTGTTAAGCTTTAATAATTTTCCCGCCCCCGGGGCGTCCTGGCGACATGTCTGGTCACCGGCGGCCGTGCTGCGCGTGCGAGGGGAAGACGCCCTGAGCTTTTTGCAAGGCCAGTTCTCCCAGGATTTGCTCCCCCCCGGTGTCAGATCCGCAGCCGTTTACGGGCTGTGGTTAAACCACAAAGGCAGAGTGCTGGGCGACAGTTTTGCCCTCGTAGCCGGGCCACAGGAGGTTTGGCTCATCAGTTATTATTCAACCGCAAACGTCATCCGCAGTCATTTGGAAAATCACATCATCGCAGACGATGTGACCGTCGAGGACAGCACGGCCGGCTGGCAGGGCGTGAGCCTGGGCGCGGTAGCCGCACAGGCGCAATGGGGCGACCGCCTGCCGCCGCCAACGACCTTTGCCTGCCATGAAAATGGTTTCCTGTTTTGCGGGCGGCGGGGAGGCCAGGCCAATTGGGAATGGCTCACGTCTGGCCCACCGCCACCGGTCCCGGCCGAAGCCAGCGCGGTACCGGATATTTCCGCCGCCAGGATGGAGCAGATGCGGATCGCAGCCGGGGTTCCCGCCATCCCGACGGACCTTGGCCCAGGTGACCTCCCGTTCGAAGGAGGGCTCGACACCGTGGCGGTATCCTCCACGAAAGGCTGCTACCTCGGCCAGGAAGTAATGGCTCGCTTGCGGACCGGAACCATCCGTCGCCGCCTCATGCGAGTGGTGGGGAAAGGACCACCGCCTGCGGGCCTGCCCGGACCGTTGTACCAAGGGGACAAAAAAATTGGGGAACTGCGTTCGCGGGTGGCGGACGATGCCGGCGGATTCATCGGGCTCGCCATGGTCACTTTGCTGGGCCTGTCCCCGGCGGCACCGCTGAGCGATGCGCCCGGCTCACCCGCCATGATGCATTTGGGCGCATCGCAGTAAACCATGGCCGATATGGATCCGAAGCCCCGCCCAGGGAGAGTTTCGGCTTGTGCCTGGACCCAATTCCAACAGACTGGTCCGGCCTTTCGGCCCTCACCCATCCCACCCACCATGATCTCCCCGCGTTCCCTTGCCGCCTTGTTTGGTGTGCTGGTTTTGGTCGCCAAAGCGGAGACGCCTCCGCAGCTGGAGCTTCGCGGGATGCTCTCCACCGGCAACGAACGCCGTTTCGCTCTCGCCGCACCCGGTGGGGACACCGCGTGGGTGTCCATCGGGGACAACTTTGCCGGCTGGAAGCTCACCGACTATCACCCGGCCGAGGACGTCCTGGTGCTCACGAAGAACGGCCAGTCAGCAAACGTCCATCTCTCTGGCAGCGTCATTGGCACGTCCACCTCGGACAACACGAAGGCGACGCTGGCCGATGCCGAGGAGGTTTTGAACAAGATGAAGTTCAACCAGATGATGGATCGGATTATGGAACAGCAGAAAAAGGCGGCGGCCAACATGGTGAAGCAGCTTGCCGCTCAGACGGGCGGAGCCGGCAATTCAGAGGATCTGCAGGCTTTCCAAGCCCGGCTGATGGACACGATGTTTGCCGAATTGAACGCCGACGCGATGCGTCCCGACATCGCCAAGGCGTACAGCGAGGTTTTCACCAAAGAGGAACTCCAGGCCCAGGCCGCGTTTTACAGCACTCCGGTGGGCCAGGCAATGGTCGACAAGACGCCCGACCTGCAGCAGAAAATGACGGAGATCATGACTCCGCGTATCATGGCGGCGATGCCCAAGGTACAGCAAATGACCAAGGATTTTGCAACCGAACAGACGGCCAAGAAACAGGCGGCGGCCGGCGGAGCCGCACCATAGGCTATCCGCCCCGTCGGCCAGAAACAGTGATCGGCCAGCCGTTCTTGCGAAAGGCTTCGTTGGAGACGTATTCTGTGATTATCTTGTTGTCCTGGTAGACCCGCACCCAGATGCCTTCCAGCCGGTCAGTGATATCTTGGTCACCGGTTTCATCGCTTCTCACCCAACCGGGCTGCATCACGTCCGTCTTGAGGGTGGTCGCGGAGGTGCGGATGGAGGCCTTCCCGTTGCTCTCAATGTGATCGATGGGAGCCGATCCCGAGCGGTTGACGAGTTTGCCAGTGCTGCTCACGCCACCGACCACACCCGTGCGGACGTAGAGCTGGTAATCCACCCGCAGATTCTTTCCCGTCTGCAGCGATTGGTTGTTCAGCACCACCTCATAGCCCCATTGTTCGGAAGTGATGACTTTCGCTTTGGTCTCGGTCACCGAGGAGCCAAACTTGGCCCGGCTGACTTCCAATTTTACCTCGATGGGCTTGCTGCCCACCATCTTGTCGGCATAGGCCAGATCGTCAGCTGAGAGCGTGGACCGGTCAATTTGTACCGTCCGGCCATTGTCCAGCCGTACTGTCACATATTGCACATTGGCCTCCACATACTCGCCGCTGATGGTGCGGCCTTTCTTATCTGTCCAGATTCTGGATTGCTCCGCGTTCGCGATCGCCACGGCCGCAAGACAGATGGGGATAAGCCACCGGGGTTTCATGACCGCCACACTTGGGGAAACGTCCGGGAGACTGCAAGCCTCATTTTTCACCCCCGCCCGCCGGGTTGAGTGCTGCGATGACTTCGGAGTGCAACCGGGCCGAGGCGGCCACGATCGACCGGGCGGGATAGGCCGGGCCACCCTGCCAGTCGGTGATAACGCCGCCCGCCCCGCGCACCACCGGCACCAACGCGGCAATGTCCCAGGGGTTCATCACCGGGTCGCACATGATGTCGGCCCAGCCGCTGGCGAGCAAAAGGTAGCCATAACAGTCCCCCCAGGTGCGCACGAGCCGCGCGCGGCGGGCCAACGCGTCAAACGCCGCCCCCGGCTGATAAGCCGCCGGGTTGAGCGGATCGCTAGTCAGCAAGGTGGCGTCCGCAATCCGCGCACACTCGCGCAGGCGTACGGCACGGCCGTTGAGCACGGTGGAGCTGCCGTCGCCGAGCATCAGCTGTCGGAGCACCGGCTGGTGGATGGCACCCAACACCGGCTGCCCCTGGTGCAGCAGCGCGATCAGCGTGCCCCACAGCGGAACTCCGCTGATAAACGACTTGGTCCCGTCGATGGGGTCCAGCATCCAGACCCATTCGGCATCCGCCCGGTCTCCGCCGAACTCCTCGCCGACAATGCCGTGCCCGGGAAATTTTTTGGCGATGAGCGCGCGCAACAACTCCTCCGCGCCACGGTCGGCGGCGGTCACCGGCGACTGGTCGGCCTTGGTCTCGACGACGAGACCGGGTGCGCCGAAAAATGGGCGGATGAAATCGCCGCTTTTTTCGGCGAGTTCGGTGATGAACGAGCGGTAGGACGTCAGGTCCACCGGGCCATGCTGTCTGCCCCCCCGCCGGATGACACGGAAAAAAGCTTCGGTTTTTCAGGCAGCGGGTGTTCCGTGGAGGGGTGGGTAACATCTGGACCGAACAACCAATTCATTTTCTGGATTTCGAGGGGAGCCTGGCCACGGGCGTGCTCGAGTACGGCGTGGTCACCGTGTGCGGCGCGGCGATGCACCGCACCCACACCCGCCTGTGCCGGCCACGCGGCCATGTGCGCCCGGAAGACACCGCCCTGCATGGCTTGCGGGAGGACACCCTCTCTGCCTGCGCTCCGCTCACGGAGGATTGGGAGCTTTTCGCGGGTCTGCGCGAGACTGGACCGCTGGCCGCGCATTTTGCCGGGGTGGAAAACGCGCTGCTCAAGTCCGTCTGGCCCTACCCGCGCCCCTCGCCCAACTTCGCGCGGCCCGGGGAAGCCACGACCGACTGGGGTCCATGGATCGACACCGGCCGGCTCTATCCGGCGCTTTTTCCCACGCTGCCCTCCGCCAAGCTGGGCGATCTCATCGTCGGCCGCGGTCTGCAAGCCCGGCTGGACACGCTTGCGGCCGAACATTGTCCGTCGGATCGCCGGCACTACCATGCCGCGCTCTACGACGCCCTGGCCGGCGCGCTTCTGCTGACCGAGCTTGCACGAGCGCCCGGGCTCGCCGCGCTCACCACCCTGCAGCTGCTCGCCCTCAGCACCCCCGACGGGGGCAAGCGCGACGCCCTGATCCAGGGAAAATTATTTTGAACGCAAGTCACCGGGAAAGGTTCACCCCGGTGACCGGGCAGGCTCACTTCGCCAGTGCGGCCTCGGCGGCGGCCCGCATCGTGCCGACCGGCACCGGGGCGCCGCTCCAGAGTTCGAGCGCCTTGGCCCCCTGGTGGACGAGCATGGCAAGCCCATTGGCATGCGGCAGACCGAGTTCGCCGGCCGCCCGCAACAGCGGGGTGAGCGGCGGGTTGTAAATCATGTCGAACACCGCGGCCGGGCGCGGCAGGCGGGCGAGGTCAACGGGCGGCGCATCGTTGGCCCGCAGGCCGGAACTGGTGGCATTGATGATGATGGCATGAGCCGGGAGACCACCCGCTGCCTGCTTGGCGAGTTCGTCCAGTGTCAACCCGTGCAACGGTATTGAACCGGCGAACGGGGTCAGCTGTTCCAGCAGTACCTTGAGATGGGGGCGGGTGCGGTTGGCGATCCAAAGCGCGGCACAGCCACGGTGGAGGCATTCGACCGCGGCGGCGCGTGCGGCACCGCCGGCCCCGAGCAGGAGCACATGGGCACCGGCCAGATCGCGGCGGAGCTCCTCGTGGATGGCGGCGGCCAGGCCATGGCCATCGGTGTTGAAGCCATGCCAGCCAGCATCGGTGCGGAGGAGGGTATTGACCGCACCAGCCGGCTGGGCGGCAGGATCCACGGTGGCCACCCGCTCGAAGGCCAGCACCTTGTGGGGAACCGTCAGGTTAAGGCCGTGAAATTTTTTGGCATGCAGGAGCTTGAGCGCGCGCGGCAGCTCATCGGGTGGCACATCAAAGCGGAAATAACGCCAGTGCGCAAAGAGCGGGTTCCGGGCCGCCAGCCGGGCGAGTGCCGCATTGTGCATCGGCGGGCTCACGGAGTGGGCGATGGGATGCCCCAGGACCGCCAGGGAGGTGCCGGCGTAGGACCACGCCGCAAGATCGGCAAGGGTGTGGACTGGGTCGATCATCGTGGTGGTGGCAGCAGGAGACAGGAGAAACCGGATGGGTGAAAGGTGAAAATCTGCCAGTCGCCAGTTCGGCCCCTCCCCACCCTGCCCGCGGCCGGACCGGTCAGTCCTGGCCTCGGACACCGAAAAGCGCGGTCCCGACGCGAACAAGGGTACTGCCGGCGGCGATGGCTGGTTCGAGATCGCCGGTCATGCCCATGGAAAGCTCCCGCAGGGGCGTGCCAAAACGGGCGGCCAATTCATCGCGCAGGACCCGCAGGTTCTCAAACGTGCGGCTGGCCTGTGCAGCGGTTTCGGCCGGCGTTGCGCCCAAGGGGGCGATGGTCATCAGCCCCTCCACCCGGAGGTGGGACAAACCGAGTGCCGTGCCCAGGAGAAGCGGCGCCGCGGCGAGGTCGGCGCCGAATTTGGCGGGATCATTGCCCGCATTGATCTGCAGCAGCACCGGCAGCGTCCTGCCCAAGGTGGCGGCGGCGCGATCGAGCTGCCGGAGCAGTCGGTCACTATCCACGCTTTGGATCCGGTCAAAATGGGCGGCGGCGATCCCGGCCTTGTTGGACTGCAGGT
>CAIXIZ010000403.1 GCA_903919625.1 uncultured Verrucomicrobiota bacterium | reverse complement strand
GTGAGGAATATCTGGCTTTGGTGCCAAAAATCCCGGTGCGCACGACCATTCAGACCTATCCTCTCGCCAAAGCCAATGAGGCGCTGGCCAGTTTGCGCCAAGGGACGCTGACTGGGGCCGCCGTTTTGGTGATGAACTAAAACCGGCTGGTGATCCCGGCGTGAGCTGGCCGCCGACCGTGGAGCACACAAAATCAGCATCACCCGCGGGTGATGCCCGGGAATTGGTCAATCTGTGCTTATTTCTTCGCCGGCTCAGCATTCAAAATTTCATCCAGTGTCAGCCCGGTCAGCACCTTGAGGCTTTCGAGCAGCCGCCAAAGCGCGAGCAGCATGACAGCCATGCTGGGCACCCCGATCACCAGCATGCTGACCCAGTGCATCCGGCCCAGTTCCTGGTTGAACGCCTCGGTGGCCGGCGGGCTTTTCAAGATGTGCCGTGCGAGCCAGAAATTCAGCACCGCGCTGGCGCCAAACGCCGCGGCCAGCAGCCAGCTCGCCTCACGCAATTTGCGCTCAAATCCGGCGCGGGTGCCGCGTACTTCCAACGCGGCGTCCACCCGGCCCACGTCAATCACCTGCGGATTGAAGAGCATCTCCCTGACTAGGGGCGTCTTGGCCCGCATCGAAGCCAGCACCGCCAGCCCGATGGCCGCCGGAATGGCCGCATCCTTCACGGCGAACCAGAAGCCATCCAGCTTCAGCAGCCCGAACCCGCCCGAGATGAGCACACTGACGAAACCGAGCACCGAGACAAAATTCGTCCTCCGCCGTTTGCCGAAATCATGCACCCCATAGGCGACGGGAAAGGCCAGCGCCACCAGCAATCCCCCCTTTGGTCCAAGCCCGTGCGCGCCGCTGAGCCAGGTGAGCACCGCGAACGGCGCGCCCACATTGCAGGCAAGGTTGAGCAGGAGGTTTTCAGGCTTGGGCGCAGCGGATTTCACACCGGAAAGTGAAGGAGGAAGCCAGGAAGCCAGGAAGCAGAATCATCCTTGGCTCGCATTTTCCTGGTTTCCCGGCTTCCTCCTTTCTGCTACCAATTCCCCTCCCATGATCCTTCTCGGCCTCAACATCGACCACTGTGCCACGCTGCGGCAGGCGCGCTACCGGCAGGCCAATGCCACCGCCGGCGGTGCCATCGAGCCCGACCCGGTCACGCTCGCCCTGCTCGCCGAGCAGGCCGGAGCCGACGGCATCACCGTCCATCTGCGGGAGGACCGCCGACATATCCAGGAGCGCGACGTCTGGCGCCTGCGCGAGAGCATCGCCACCCGGCTCAATCTCGAAATGTCCTGCACCCCCGCGATGACCCGCCTCGCGCTTCAGCTGCGGCCCGAATCCGTCTGCCTGGTGCCGGAAAACCGCGCCGAGGTCACCACCGAGGGCGGCCTCGATGTGATCGCCCATCGTCGCCGGGTCACGAAATGCGTCGACGCCATGAATGCCGCCGGCATCGCCACGAGCTTGTTCATCGGCCCGGAGCCGGCGCAAATCCAGCTCGCCGCCGAACTCGGTGCGCCCTGGGTCGAGTTGCACACGGGCGCTTATGCGCACGCTTATTTCAACCGGCACCGGGCCAGGCAGTTTGCACGTCTGCGCGACGGCGCCGCACGGGCCCATGGCCTCGGCCTCACGGTCAACGCCGGCCATGGCATCAATTACGTCAACATCGCGGAACTGCGCACCCTCCCCCATCTGCACGAATTGAACATCGGCCATGGCATCATCAGCCGCGCGCTGTTCACCGGCATCGGGGAGGCCGTCCGCGAAATGAAGGCCCGGATGAATGTTTGCAGCAGCGAATAGTAAGTAGTGGGCAGCGAGCATAGCGAAGCCGCGCGCCCCAAGTATTCTACTCGCTACACACTACCCGCTACTCGCTACTCGCTACTCTCCCCCATGATCACCCTCCCCCCCGGCGGCATCCTGCTCGGCCTCGGCTGTGACCTCATTGAGGTGGCGCGCATCCGCGGGGTGCTGGAGCGGCAGGGCGAGCGTTTTTTGACCCGCGTCTTCACCGACGATGAGCGCGCCTACTGTCACGCCATGAAACACCCCCACCAGCACCTTGCCGCCCGCTGGGCGGCCAAGGAGGCCGTCTCCAAATGCTTCACTACTGGCATTGGCGCGGAGCTGGGCTGGAAATCGGTCGCTGTCACCCATGGGGTCCGCATGGAGCCGCTCGTCCGTCTCGACGCACAGGGCACGGCGCTGTTGTGTCAGGTTGGCGGCACGCACATTCTCCTCTCCCTCTCACATACTGAAACCACCGCCATGGCTGTCGCCGCCCTCATCCGCGCGGTGTAATCACTCCCTATGAAACTGCACTCGCATCCCATTCTCACCTGTGAAGAAGCCCGTGATTTCGAAGCCAGGTACTTCGGTGGTGACGAAGCCCGCGAGTGGATTGCGATGCAGGCCGCCGGCCGGGCCGTCGCCACGGCGGTATTGGCCGATTTTAGGGAAATCGGCGGATTTCCCGCAGCCGGCCGCGTGTTGTTGCTGGTGGGCAAGGGACACAATGGCGGCGACGCCATGATCGCGACCCGCGTTATCCTGGAACAGTTCCCCGCCGCGCAGGCCGTGATCGTGTTTGCCTTTGGCGACCGGGGTTTGCGTCCGCTGGCCGCGCGGGCCTGGCGTGATCTGGCGCAGGCGGCCGGTGCGCGGATTGTGGCCGGACAGATCGCAGAGCTGGCCGGCGGCTTTGACCTTTGTCTCGGCGGCGTATTTGGCTTCCAATACCGTCCGCCGCTGGACGCCGGCACCGCCACACTGCTCACCAAGGTGAATGCATTGCCCATCCGCCTGCGCGCCGCGGTGGATCTGCCCAGCGGCCTTGACGCTCCCGGCGCCTTTCGGGCCGATTTCACCTATGCCACTGGCAGCGTAAAGACACCCCTGCTCACCTTGGCCAACGCCGGGCGTGTCCGTTACCTCGACCTGGGGTTTTTTGATGCGGCCGGAGATTCGGCGCCGGAAACAGCGACTCCGGCGACCAACAGCTTCCGGGTGCTCACAACGGATGCACTGGCGCCACTGCGCGGGCTGCGTTCCCATCGGACGGACAAGCGCACCTACGGCCATCTGTTTGTGCTGGGTGGTTCGCTACGCTATCCGGGCGCGGTGCTGATGTCGGTCCGGGCCGCGCTCCGCAGCGGCGTGGGGCTGATCACGGCCT
>CAIXIZ010000402.1 GCA_903919625.1 uncultured Verrucomicrobiota bacterium | reverse complement strand
TGCTCAGCCATCTCCCCGGCGAGCCGATAATGCCGGTCCTCCTCGGCCGCCAAATCTCCGAGCAGTTGCCGGACGGCGGCATCGGTGGTCTGCGGGATGGCGGCCCGGTAAAAATTCCGGGCGCCAGCCTCCATGGCGCCCACCTCGTCCCGAATCATGGCGACGGTCAGGATTTTGTTCAACCACAAGGGTCGGCGGGCGAAAAAGCCTTTCACGTCCTGCCGGCGGATCAGCGGAATGTGTTCACCAAAGCGCTCGCGATACAGCCCGATGAGCCGACGACGGTGGCCGTTCTCCTCCTCGTGCATGGCCTGCAGCGATTTTGCCGTATCAGGATAGTCCTTCGCGATACGGGCCGCAAAGTCGGCGTAAATCCGCCCGTCTTCCTCCTCTGCCTGGATGGCGAGGGCCAGCAATTCCTGGGCGGTGAGATCCTTAAACTGTTTGGCCATGGTCTGAGCCTGGCAGGAGCCAGACAGGACGGCGAAGCATAAATTCCGTGTCCGATCACCGGCAGGGTCCGACCCTCCTCGGATCACCCTCAGGCCGGGAAACCAGCTGAAGCGATTCCGGCCAACGCCATAGCAAAACCGGTATTGGTGCTGCAGTTGTCCGTACACATCTTTTTGGGGTGGGAGGCAGCAGTCAGCGTAAAGGCTTCCAAGCGTCTTGGGGACAAGCCGCTCCACCCTTGCGAGCTTGAGGCGAAACAAAATTGGCACCTAGTCCCCGCTCTCACGAGACGGGCTACAAGAGTCCGATCGCCAGGCTTTGGAAGAAGCGGGACCATGAGGAGGGCGGACAGGAGTCCGATACCGAACCGGGATCGGCAATCTGGCTGCAACGGACTCGCTGGCAGTTATGCCGGCCAGTTTAGATCCGGCAGATCCAGGATATTGGCTGGAAGGCAACGGGGCGGCCTGGTTCGGCTCGCGTTCTCCGGGTGAAGGCTGCCCAAACAATGGCCGATCCAAGCAAGAGGCCGAACAAGACCGGGGTTTCCATGCCCAACCGCCAGACATAGAAAAACCAGTTGGAAGCACCCCCGAATGCGCCAAAAATGAAAGCAAACGTGCTCGCCAGCGCCAACCTCCGCGGGAGTACCGATCCCAGCCAGACAATCATCCCGGCATACCCCAGGATGTAGGCACAATAGGAAAGACTGCCCCGTTCGAGAAAGAAGCGGCTCCAGCTGTTCCCCTCCATCACCGTAGCGGGATGCTGCCAGTAGCTCGCAGGCTGGCCGAGCAGGGTGCACGCCCCGTCAACCAACAGCGCGCCGGCGGCAATCCACCGCAATCTCCGGGCCGCCGGACCGGCGATAGCAGGTGTGGGAAAAGCAAGGCAGGCGCCCAACACCGCGCCGTAAATATTCGGACCCTGCACGCCCAGATGCCAGCGCACGGCCAGCCAGTTGGACGCACCATAATAATGACCGAAAATGAAGGCAAAGATTGCGATCAAGGCCGCAGCGCGGGGCAGGACAGATACAACCAGCAGCGCGGTCAAAACGTAGACCAGACTGGCCCCAAGATAGGCCGGCCAGCCCTGTCCCAGGAAGAACTCAAAAACATGGTTGGTTGCCTCGTGAATGGACAACCCATCACCGCGGAGAGCGGTTTCAGGATGGAGCCAGTAGCCCGCTGGCTGCCCCGCCAGCGTGAGCGCCACGCTCAACAGGATGGCACCAGCCATCACCCAGCGCAGTCGCCGGACGGTTTGGTCTGTGGAAAATTTCAAGGTCGGCTTGGGTGACGGATGACGAAGAAGGCAAATGTCACGGACTTGGCAACAAAGAATCTGGCCGTCGGTTGCGGTCGGGGGGCATGGTCCCGGCTCTCACGAGCCGGGCTACAAGAGTCAGATCGACCAGTTTTGGAAGTAGCTAGACAATGGGGAGGTCGGACGGGATTCGATACAGAACCGAGATCGGCGATCCGGTTACATCCGATAGACTGACCGTGACGGCATTTCCCTCTCTTTTATCGGTGCAATCACGGCAATGGATGAAGCCCCTCCGCGCGGATCACCCAGTTGCCATCTTTCGGGAAACCCGGAAATTTTTCCGTGTTACCATCCCAGCCCGCCACCATCAGCGCGACCGCGGCGAGATAGGCGCCGTTGGCCGGCAGGTAGGCGGCGATGTCATGGTGGTGCCCACCAGACGGAGCGTTGGCCGGCGGTGTGCCGCCGTCGTCCTGCGGCACCTGTCCATTGGGCAGCCAGTGGTTGTTCGGCCCGTCGCGCAGCAGGATTTGCAGCGCCGTCTCCGGCTGTCCGAGCCGGGTGGCGGTCATCGCGATCATGGGGTAGTCCCAGCCCCAGATTTTCGTTTCCCAGTCCCAGGTCCGGAGGACGGCGTCGAGCGTGCGCCCCATCGTGGGACGGTCAATGTCGCGGCCGGGCAGGAAGCCGAGTGGCATGAGCATTTCCGGGTGGTCGTGGCGGCTGGCCAGGTTGTCCCAGGTGTCGGGCTGCGAGGCGAGGGCGACATATTTGCCGTCCTGCACCGGGAGCGGCGCGAGCTGAGCAAGGATTTGATCCCACCTGGCCTCGCGGGGCAGGCCGAGACGCGAGCGCCACTGCTGCGCCACCTCCAGCGCCCAGCGCCAGTAGGACAGCTCAAACGACGGATTCTGGCTGGTGGCCGGATCGTAAATTTCCTGCGCGATCCAGAGCGGCGGCCCGAGATTGTACCGACCGGTGGCCGGGTCGCGCCAGAGCATCGCCGCCAGGCAGTCGGCGGTCTCCAGGACGAGGTCGCGGTGGCGCGTGAGCGTGTCGGGCGTGGGGGTATTGCGGTAGAGCAGCTCGCAGAGATAGATCAGATGCGGCTGGTTCCAGACGATGAGCGGGTTGCCGCCGGGGCTTTCGCGCGCGTCGGGACCCGTCATTTTGGCCCAGCGCGCGCCGGCGAGCCCACGGCTTTGGGCCAGGGCGCGCGCCTCGGGCAGGTGCGCCTGAAACCAGGCGAGATTTTTCTCCAGCAGGCCGTCGCTGCCCCAGAGGGCGAACTGGGCGGTGTGCCACCAGATCATCTCGGAGTGGAACTTGCCGTACCAGGTGTTGGCCGTGAGGCCCGACTCCTGTGGCGGCGCGTCGCCCGCCTCCTGCACAGCCATAAGATAACGCGAGAGGATGATGCGCTCCTCGATCCGCGCCGCGCGCGGGTCAGCGCTGCCGGTGAAATCCACGGCGGCCGTGGTGTTCCAGTAATTTTGCCAATGCTGGCCGCTGGCCACGCCGACCATGCGCCCGTCCGGCAGAGCGGCCGGCAACGGCCGGGGCGCGAAGGCGACCGTAAAATTGAGCCGCGGCTGCCCGCTGCCCGCCTGGAGCGTGAATTGGTGCGGCTGACGCTCTTTGAAAATCGCCGCGTCCTCCCAACCGACGGCAACATGATAAGTGGTTTCATCAATTGTGCGCACCAGATCCACCCGGCGGGCAGAACGGTTGGCCACCACCGTTTGGTGGGCCTCCGGGTGGCTCCAGTCCAGCGGAGGGGTGTTCTTGACCGCCAGGTCGTCCCCCCGCGGAAAGGCGATGCCCACGCGCAGCCGCCCAGAAGCGAGAAGGGTGGATTTGATCTCCACGGCGATCTCATCGCGCTCAGGATGGCAAACGGTCATTACTTCAACGGTCTCCCCCTCGAGCTCAAACCTGCTGGTGACCCGGCCCAGCCACAGGTCAAGCGTCTGCACCGGATTGCGGATGTCTTCCGGCCGGAGCGGTGCGGGAGTGCCATCGGCCTGGAACAGCTCAAACGCGATCTGCCCGAGGGGCTGTCTATGCGGATTTTTGCGGAGCCAGTCGCCCGCGCCCGTCGTGAGCGTGGGGAAACCGAGCACGCGGCCGTCGGGCAGCGTGAACGGAAGATTGGCGTCGGCCAGCTTGTAGCCATTGGGGTTGGGCTGCGAATGCCACGCCCAGCGCGAGAGCGTCGAGACCGGCGTGCCGG
>CAIXIZ010000401.1 GCA_903919625.1 uncultured Verrucomicrobiota bacterium | reverse complement strand
TGCGGATATGTTTCGCCGCCACGAATTTCTCCGGGTGGTCAATGTAACTGGTGTCGCCGCCCTGCGCCTTGACGAGTTCCTTGAGCTTGGCCAGCGCCGAACCATCGGTCAGATGGCGTTGCACCGTCTGTTTGGCGGAAAGGGTGGAGCCGGCCACCCCGGCCAGACGGACAATCTCCATGCCAAGCTTGAGCACGAGCTCCTTCATGTCATCGGTGCCCTCGTTGTTGAGCAGCTTGATGGCTTCCTTCACTTCCAGCGCGGTGCCCACGCTATCACCCAGGGGCTGGTTCATGTCGGTCACCAGCGCGACGCAGCGGCGTTTCATCGAACGGCCGACCCGGGTCATCGAGCGGGCGAGCTGTTTGGCCTGCTCCAGGTTTTTGATGAAGGAGCCATTGCCCCATTTCACATCAATGACGAGACCTTCGGAGCCTTCGGCCAGTTTGCGCGAGAGGACCGACCCGGTGATGAGCGGCAGGCTGGGGATGGTGCCGGTTTCCTGGCGCAGTTCGGAAAGCTTCGCATCGGCCGGGGCGAGTTCCTTGTCCTGGGCGACGATGGCGCCGCCCACCCGGGCGAGCTGGCTCTGGAAAGCCTCAATGGAAAGATTGGTTTTGAAACCGGGGATGGCGGAGAGTTTTTCCAGGGTGCCGATCACATGATCGTGTTCCGGACCGCACATCATCGGGACCACCACTCCGGCGGCCATGGCGAGCGGGACCAGCACGAGCGACGTTTTGTCCCCCACCCCGCCGGTGGAATACTTGTCGATCTTGGGCTTGGCAATATGGGAGAGGTCAATCACTTCGCCGGAAAGCATCATCTCCTCGGTCAGGATCGTCGCTTCCTGGGCCGACATGTTGGCAAAGTAAATCGCCATCAGTAGGGCCGCCAGCTGGTGCTGAGGAATCTCCTCGTCCAGCGTCGAATCAATGATATACCGGATCTCTTCCTGTGAAAACTCCAGGCCGTCACGCTTTTTCTCGATCAGCGAACTGAAGGAGGGTTTGACAAATCTCCGCTGCGGTGGCGTGCGTTTGGGTGTGTGAGTTGGACGGTAGGACATCGTAGGGCGAATGGACGCGAGGAATCAGCGGAGCGGGTTCGGCGGCAAATGTCGAGCCTATTGTTACAGGCGGGCGACAAATCCATAAAAACGCCCTTGCCCGTTGGTTCCGTGCCGCGTGTCGTGGGCAGATGGACCTTTCGTTCAACTTCGCCGCCCGGCTCGACGCCGACCTGCAGGCCGCGGCACATGCCGCCGGCCTCGCCGATGCCGGCGCCTTTGTGCCCGAGGTGCGCGTGGCCGATTCCCGGCACGGCGATTTCCAGGCCAACGGTGTGCTGGGTTACGCCAAGGCGCACCGACTCAACCCCCGCGCCGTCGCGGATCAGCTGGTCGCGGCGCTCGCCGCTCCTGTCCGCGATGCGTGTGACATCGCCGTGGCCGGCCCGGGTTTCATCAATTTCACGCTGCGGCCCGCCACCCTGCAGCAATGGCTGACGGGGTGGGCCGGCCGTGCCGCGCTGGAACAGGGCGCGGCGGAAAACTCGCCGCTGCGCGGCCAGCATTGGGTCGTGGATTACAGCTCGCCAAACACCGCCAAGCAGATGCATGTCGGCCACCTGCGCTCCGCCGTCATCGGCGAGGCCATTGCGCGCCTGCTCGTGTTCGGCGGCGCCCGGGTCATCCGGGACAATCACATCGGTGACTGGGGCACGCAGTTTGGCAAAATCATCTGGGCCTACCGCCGCCACCTCGACGCGGCCGCCTTTGCCCGCGACCCGCTCGAGGAATTCGAACGGCTCTACAAGGCCGGCCATGCGGCGGCGGAAGCCGACCCGGCCGTGCTCAGGGAGGCCCAGCAGGAGCTGGTGAAACTGCAGGCCGGTGATCCGGACAATCTCGCGCTGTGGAAAAAAATCGGGGAAGTCTCCCGGGGCGCGTTTCAGCAGATCTACGACCGGCTGGGCATCCGTTTCGATCACGAGCTCGGCGAAAGTTTTTACAATGACAAGGTCGCGCAGGTCTATGCCGAGCTCACCGCCGCCGGCCTCGCGGTCGAAAGCCAGGGCGCACTCGTCGTGTTTCATCCGGAGCACCCGCGCTACCGGGAGCAGCCCTTCATCATCCGCAAGTCTGACGGTGCGGCCAACTACGCCTCGACCGACCTCGCCACCCTGCTTTACCGGTGCGAACACTTTCACGCCGATGCGATCGCCTATGTCATCGATTCCCGGCAGGGCGACCACTGTGAGCAGCTGTTTCTGACGGCGCAAAAATGGTTCGCCGGAACCAACCGCCGCCTGCCGCGCCTGGAGCACATCTCCTTTGGCACCGTGCTCGGCGAGGGCGGCAGGCCGCTCAAGACCAAAAGCGGTGAAAACATCAAGCTGAAGGACCTGCTGGCCGAGGCCGAGGAACGGGCGTTTCAGCTCGTCGGCGAAAGAAGCTCCGACCTCCCCGAGGCGGAGCGCCATGCCATCGCGGCGGTGGTGGGTGTCGGTTCGGTGCAGTATGCGGATCTCGCCCAAAACCGTTCCAGCGACTATGTCTTCGCCTGGGACAAGATGATCTCGCTCGAAGGCAACACCGCCGCCTACCTGCTCTACGCCGTCGCGCGGATCCACTCCATTTTTCGCAAGCTCAGCCTGGAGCCGGGTGACCGTGCCGCCGAGGCAGGCGCGGGCGGCCTGGACACCGCCGCCGAACTCGCGCTCGCCCGCAAGCTCGTGAAATTTCCGGAAGCGGTCCAAACCGCCACGGCCCAGCTCCGTCCCCATTTCCTCTGCCTCTATCTCTATGAGCTGGCGGGGGAGTTTAGCGCGTTCTATGCCGCGGACAAAGTCGCCGTGGAGGACGCGCCCGTCCGGGCCCGCCGCCTTCTGCTCTGTGCCCGCACCCTGCTGATGCTGGAAACCGGCCTGGGCCTCCTCGGCCTCCGCACGCTGCAACGGATGTGACCGGTTCCATGTAATGAACCTGGTATCACAAAATTCCAACGTCTCGCATTATTCAGACTGTACGGATTCGACCAGGGCAGGCGCGACCCGCTGGGTGCGCCGCCCTGTTTTGCAAGGCTTAGTGAGCGGACAGGAGCGCAGTCGTGATGGCCGACCATTCGGCCTCGAGCGCGCCGCCAAAAAATGGGCGGCCCGCCCGCGCATACCAATAACGGGCATTGCCCGCATCGCCTTCCTTGCGGTGCAGGTAGGCATGAATCCACGCCCCGGTCGGGCCAGGTTCGGATTGGGCCAGTTCATGCGCCCGTGACCAGTTGTCGTGAGCGTCATGCCACATCGCCTGCAGCAGCTGGCTGAACGGGGCGGGATCAGTCTGCGCCTTGAACTCATCGCACGTCATGCGGCCATTTGACCCCGACCGCGGGCGGACGCAAGCCGGTGCCGCAACAAGGCGGCTGGCTGCTTCCTGGCTTGCGACCGGGCCCGGCGGCGTTTCCCCTCCCCCGATGCGCGCTGCCGCCGCCAGACTGCTTCACCGACTCACCTGGGCCGACTTGGACCCTGTCTACCTGCGTCGGCTCATTGCGATGGCCCGCGACGAAGATCTCGCCGGGCTCGGCCTGCGCATCAGACCAGGCCGGACGGGGGATCAATCCACCTCCGCCTTGGCCGGCGCATGGCTCAGGCCGGCCAAATCCGCCGCCACCCGTTCTTCCCGGCCCCGTTTCGCCCAGGCCGACTTGGTCGCCCGTGAAGCGCTCGTGGCGTGCGGCCTCCCGCTGATTCCCCTCATCCTTTCGGCCTATCCCGGCCGCGCCAAAGTGCGGTTCCGCGTCCGGGATGGCGGCGCCGTGGCGGCCGGTGACGTGCTGGCCACGCTCAGTGGCCATCCGGCCAGCCTGCTCGCCGCTGAGCGCGTGATCCTTAATTTTATCCAGCGGCTCTCCGGCATCGCCACCCACACGCGCGGTTTTGTCACCGCGCTCGGTGACCGTCACACCCATTTGCTCGACACCCGCAAAACCACCCCCGGGCACCGGATGCTGGAGAAATATGCCGTGGCCTGCGGTGGCGGCTGGAATCATCGGCTCGGCCTCTTTGACCGGGTCATGCTCAAGGACAACCACCTCGCCGTGCTCGGCTTCACCACCGCGCCGGCGGCGAAAGGCCGGCTTTCCCCCTCACCCTTGCAACGGCCGTCCGCCCTCGCCTCCGCCGTGGCCGCCTCCCGCCGCGCCGCCCCGGCTCTTCCCGTCGAGGTCGAGGTGGATGCGCTGGCGCAAATTCCCGCGGTCCTGGCGGCCGGCGCGGATGTGATCCTTCTCGACAATTTCACCCCCGCGCAAATCCGGCGGGCCGTGGCGCTCATCGCCGGTCGCGCCTGCACCGAGGCGAGCGGCGGCATCACGTTGCAACGCATCTCCCGGTACGCCGGCCTCGGCCTCAGCTTCATCTCCACCGGCGCACTCGTCCACCACAGCGTCTGGGGCGACATCGGCCTCGACTGGCGTCCATGAGCAAGCTCCCCCGCCCCACCCCGGAAGTGCTCATTCTCGGCGCGATGCTCGCCGCCGGGAAAAATCCGGTTTCCGGCGCCGCGCTGGCGCGCCAGCTTGGCGTCAGCCGCGTCGCCGTCTGGCAGCAGATGGAAAAACTCCGCACCCAAGGCTTTGCTTTCACGGCGGTGCGGGCCCGGGGCTACCGGCTCACCGCCTGTCCGACCGTCCTGCATGCCTCCCTGATTGTGGCCCATCTGCGCAGTCACGGCCGCGACTGCCCCCTCATTCTGCTCGATGAGGTGGACAGCACCAACGACGAGGCGGCCCGCCAGCTGGCCGAGGGGCGCGCCGCGCCGTTTGCCGTGATTGCCCGCCGCCAGTCCAAGGGTCGCGGCCGGCTGGGGCGCGCGTGGCACAGCGCCGACAATGGCAACCTCTACGTCAGCTTCGCCTTTCGTCCGCTGCTCGCCCCCGCCCGCATGCAAATGTTCACCCTCTGGATGGGGGTCAACATCTGCGAGCTGGTCGCCAATTTCTGCGGCGTGACCCCCGGGCTGAAGTGGCCCAACGACCTCCTCTTCGACCGGCGCAAGGCGGGCGGCATGCTCACCGAGGCGCGGATGGACGCGGACCAGATCCGTGATCTCGTCTTCGGGCTGGGCCTCAACGTCAACAGTTCCGCCGGAACCTGGCCGCGCGAGCTGGCCGGCCGCGCGATCTCGCTCGCCGAACACACCCGCGCCCCGCTCGACGTCAACCGTTTCGCCGCCGCCCTCCTCGGCCGGGTGCTCCTCGCCTACGGCCGGTTTGTCGACGGCAGCTTCCATGAGACTTTTGCCGATCTTTGGAACCGTTACGATTTGCTGCGCGGACAAACCGTGGCCGTCCTGCAGGGGGAGCACCGCGTGAGCGGCACCGCGCTCGGCATTGATGACGAAGGCGCGCTGATCCTCCGCACCGCCAGGAACGGCACCGCCCGCTTCCGCGCCGGCGAAGTGACCATCGAAAAATGAACTTGGGCGCCTGCCCCCGCCAGCACCTACGCCGGTTGGTTTTTCCGGGCGGCAATTCCGGCGGGCGTCAGTTCCCAGTGCAAATTCAGCCGGGATATCACCCGGCAGAGCCGCTCGAGACTGACCGGCCGGATGATGCAGTCTTCCGCCCCCAGACGGGCACATTCAACCATCTCCTGATCATGCTGGGAAATGGTCAGCACCACCACCGGGATCTTTCGGGTGCGTTTGTCCTGTTTGAGCCGGCGCAGCACCTCCAGTCCGGAGAGCCTGGGCAGTTTGAGGCCCAGCAGGATCAGCAGCGGGAGGACAAACCCGGGATGGGCCGGGCGGTTCGCCGGCTGAAACAGCCGGTCCAATGCCTCCTGGCCGTCGCGTGCAACTGACACCGGATTGGAGAAATTGGCGCGCTTAAATGCCCGCACCGTCAGCTCGACGTCCTCCGGGTTGTCCTCCACGAGCAATATTTCCCGCAGTTCGCGGCCCGATTGGCTTCCGCCTTCGTCTACGGCCTGCGCAGCGGAGGCATCGAGCGAATGCATCAGACTGCTCACTGACACCTGCAACGCCCAGGCCAGTTTCGCGATGCTGCGCAGCGTGATGTTGCGCCCGCCTCGCTCAATGTCCGCGATATAAGACCGGTGCATGTTTGCCCGCCACGCCAGTTCTTCCTGCGTGATGCCCAATCCGCGCCGACATTTTCTGACCACCTGCCCAAAACGGGCCTGATGGTCAGATTCAGTCTGCGTGGGGGGAGTCTGCTCTGTCATTGTGGCTAACAGCTTATCAGCTATCCAAATAACCACAATAGACTAAAAGTGACAACCTGGGTGTCGCATCATTATGTTGCATAGCAAATAAAAATTTCCCGCCCGCGCCGAGGAATCGGATTTTTGGCGCCGCCGTATACCGCAGGATGAGGGAAGGATCATCCTCAACCCGACGGATCTCATGCCTGCCAAGTCACCCGGCCAATATCGACCTTGCGGCGCTCGACCCCATAGCGGACCGCGTTCTCCACGATGGGTTGTATGTGGTGCGGCCAATAACGTTGCAGCCGGGTTTTATCAGGCGGAGATGAGGTTTTGAAATTTGCTGGCGAGGAAAGGATGTTTGACGAGCCTGTTTCAGCCATCGCCGTCCTGTCCGAAAATGCTCTTCTCTGCCCACGCTTTGTGACGAACCGGCGGTTTTCTGCCACGAATCCGGGGAAATCTGGGATGAATTTCCGTTTGCGGTGTAAAAATCCCATCGCCCCTCCGCCGGCTTCCTTTCTATCCTGACCCTGACGCTGCGTCTTGATTCCGGCTCCCGACTCCTGTCTCCTGCCTTTTGCTCGCCAGTTCTGTCTGCTCGCTACTCACTACCCGCTCCTCGCTATTTTCCGCATGACCTCCGCCCAGCTCCGCACCTCCTTTCTCGATTTTTTCGCCGCCCACGGCCATACTCTGGTGCCGTCGTCGTCGCTGCTGCCCGATTCTCCCGGACTGCTCTTCACCAATGCCGGCATGAACCAGTTCGTGCCCGTCTTCCTGGGCGACCGCGCACCCGATGTTTCCAAATGGGCCGGCGCCAGACCATCGAAGGACACCCGCGCCGCCGACACCCAGAAATGCATTCGCGCGGGCGGCAAGCACAACGACCTCGAGGACGTCGGCTTCGACACCTACCACCACACGCTCTTTGAGATGCTCGGCAACTGGTCCTTCGGCGACTATTTCAAGAAGGAGTCGCTCACCTGGGGCTGGGAATTGCTCACCAAGGTCTGGGGCATCCCGCCGAAGCGTCTCTTCGCCACCGTCTATGCACCCAAGCCCGGCGACCCTTCCGAGTTTGACCACGAGGCTGCGGCCATTTGGACGGGTCTTTTCCGCGCCGCCGGCCTCGACCCCGCCGTCCATATCGTCCCCGGAAACCGTAAGGACAATTTCTGGCAGATGGGCGACACCGGCCCCTGCGGCCCCTGCTCCGAAATTCATTTTAATCTCCTCCCCTCCGACGACGAGGCGGCCGGCCGCGCGCTCGTCAACTCCTCCAGCCCCC
>CAIXIZ010000400.1 GCA_903919625.1 uncultured Verrucomicrobiota bacterium | reverse complement strand
CGTCACCAAACTTCCATGACCTCCACTCAAATCGTCTATCTGATCATCGCCGTCATCGTCATTGTGCCGTCGCTGGTGTTTTTATCCTTCTTCTGGGTCTGGCTGCGCGCGATGAGCGCCGGCGCACCCGTCGGAATTGCCAACCTGGTGGGCATGAAAATCCGGCAGGTGCCCTACAGCCTGATCGTGGACGCACGCATCACCGCCCGCAAAGCGGGCATTCCCATCCCCATCGACGACATCGAGTCGCACTATCTGGCCGGCGGCAATGTGGTGCCCACCGTGCAGGCGCTGATTGCGGCGCAAAAGGCCAATCTGGCGCTGGACTGGAAACAGGCCTGCGCGATCGATCTCGCCACCAAAGGCTCCGGCAAATCCGTAGTCGAGGCGGTGCGGACCTCCGTGGACCCGAAAGTCATCGACTGCCCCAACCCCGCGAGCGGGCGCACGACGATCGACGGCGTGGCGAAAGACGGCATCCAGGTGAAGGTGAAGGCCCGCGTGACGGTGCGCACGCACCTGGAGCGGTTTGTGGGCGGGGCGAAGGAAGAGACCATCATCGCGCGCGTGGGCGAGGGCATCGTGTCCACGATTGGCACTTCGGAGAGCTACAAGGTCGTGCTGGAGTCCCCCGACAGCATTTCCAAGACCGTGCTGGCGCGCGGCCTGGACGTGGGGACAGCGTTTGAAATCCTTTCCATCGACATCGCAGACGTGGATGTGGGCGAGAATGTGGGCGCCAAACTGCAGGAAGCGCAGGCCGAGGCCAACAAAAGCATCGCCCAGGCCCAGGCGGAAATCCGCCGGGCGGCCGCCGTGGCAGTCGAGCAGGAGATGAAGGCCCGCGTCCAGGAGATGCAGGCGAAGGTCGTCGAGGCGCAGGCCCAGGTGCCGCTGGCGATGGCCGAGGCGTTTCGCAGCGGCCGGCTCGGCGTGATGGACTATTACAAGATGGAAAACATCCAGGCGGACACCGGGATGAGAAAATCCATCGCGCAACCGGACGAGAAAAAATAAGCGGGCGCCCCCTGCCGTCCGCACTTCCCCCTGGCCGGCACCCGCCACCGCCCTGCAACCTGAATCCCGATGAACGGCCTCGTTTCCATAATCGTGTTCGTCATCATCGCGGTCATCAGCAACCTCGCGTCGCAGGCGATGAAGGCGGAGGAAAAGAAACGCACCCCACCCTCGCCGCTGCCCCCGCCGGATGATCTGGAACAGGCCGCCCGCACCCGGCGCATTCAGGATGAGATCCGCCGCAAAATCGCCGAACGTCGGGGATTGAACCTGCCGCCGGAAGAGGAAGCCATTCCTGCGGATGAGAACGAGCCGCCTGCTGCTCCGACGATTTTCGGCCGGCCGCGGACAGAGCCGTTGGATCCGTTTGGCGGACCGATTGCCCGGCCCTTGCGCGAATTATTTGAACCACGCCCGCCTGAACCGCCCGCCTTGCCGATCCCGGCAATGGTGGAGCCGGAGCCATTAAGGGAGCCAGTTGAAAGGGTTGTCACCTTGTCCGAAATCAAGGCCACGGAGCGGACGATTGCCATGGCCCGCGAAGCAGAGATGACGTGGGCCGATGCGACGAAAACCGCCTCAGGGGCATCCGCCTGGCGGAAAGATTTGCGCAGCCCGGCTGATTTGCGGCGGGCGGTGGTGTTGCGCGAAGTACTAGGTCCGCCGGTGGCGTTGCGGTGAGAGCTGTCAATGGTGGGCCGCCGAGTGGAGTATTCAATGCTCGTTTGCCAAGCACAGATTTCGTGAATTTGTGGAATGACTATAGCGTCACTCCGGGTGCCCCCTTGACAGGGCCGTAGCACAAGGGCGCACCAAAACTGTGTTCCTGCGATGTCCGCCACCGAGCTGGGCCGGAAACTCGACCTGCCGGGCTTCAAGCCGACGCACGTCTCTTCGCTACAACTGGGCTATGTGAGGTGAAGTAGGCGGCAAAATCATTTGACTCGACGCGTGGATCAAACGGAATTTCCGCTCCTCGCAAAGCGCGCGCAACACGGCATTTTTCTTGGCAGGAAAGTGCAGTAAGGATTTCCGGAGCGAGCTCCGGGGCATTGTGGACAATTGGGGCTGTGCAATCCGAGCGTCGACTACGCCAAACAAGGGACGGGGCTGGTCGCCGTCCCTCAATCCGGGCGTCGACAAGCAACGCCCCTACGCCAAGCAATCCGAAGTATTGCTACAAATGGATGCCCAACAGCGCCGAGTCTCGCTGCTCCCGAAGCGGGCCACACTGAAGATCATTTACTTCAAGCTGAGGGGGACCTCGTGCACATTGCCATCCGGCATCTGGTAACGGCTGCCGCCACGCACCAGCTCAAACTGAACATTTTGCCAGGGAACCGCGGTTACCCGGAGGTCATCACTGCGGGGCACCTCTTTGACCGCACCGGCAGTCAGCGGGCCTTCGAACAGCACCTTGCTGTCGCTCTTCTGTTGAATCGTAACATTCACCGGTCCGAGGGCATAGATCATCAATGGGACGGTACCGGAGGACGGGACTGCCGCCGAGGGAGCCGGAGTTGCAATGGCGGCGGATTTATCAACAACGGCGGTCTTGGAGCCGGTGAAGAGGAGGCTGACTCCCCAGATGACAATCACGATGAAGAGCACCCCGCCAACAATCAGCCCGATGAGCTTGAGCAGGATGGTCTGGTCGGCCGTAGGGCCGCTGCCGGGAAGATGACGGGGGGGGAAGGCCGCCGAGGGACGCGGGGGCAAGGACCGACCCGGGACAGATTTTCCAGGTGCAGTGGACAGGGCGGCGGCCGGTTCGGGACGAGGATCGTCGCCAGCCTTGGGAGCGGCGGGTTTGGGCAGCTCCATGCGGCCATAGACCTCGGG
>CAIXIZ010000399.1 GCA_903919625.1 uncultured Verrucomicrobiota bacterium | reverse complement strand
GATGACCAGTCGGATTGAGCCACGGCCGGCGTCCCCATTGGCTTGCCTTCGCCCCTGTGCATGGCCTATCACAACCCCGCTCTCCACCGCGAAATTCTCCCCATGAAAACCGCCACCCTGTCTGTGCTCGCTGTTCTGCTCACCTGGCCGGCCAGCATCACCTTCGCCCAGCCCCAGCGTGGGGGCGGCGCCAACTCTGACCACGAGGAGATGCTGGCCAAGCTCGGCATCACCACGCCCCTCCGGCCCGGTCCGGCCGGCCGGCTGGCCGCTGATGGCACGGCGCCCGCCAACTACGCCAACTATGACGAGAGCCAGGCCACCGCCAAATCGCCCGTGCCCGACCTGCTGACCATGGGTGACGGAAAAACCAAAATCACCACGGCCGCGCAGTGGGCGCAGCGCCGCCAGGAGCTGTTCGAAATTTTCGACCGCGAAATCTACGGCCGCGTCCCGCCGGCTGCCAAAACCATCAAGGTTACATGGGAGGTCACCGGCACCACGCCGGGCACGAGCGGCAACATCCCGACCGTCACCCGCACGCTCGTCGGCCATGTGGACCCCAGCTATTATCCGGACATCAAGGTGGACATCGCCGCGTCGGTCACCACCCCCGCCCAGGCCGCCGGCAAGGTGCCAGTGATCATCGTATGGGGCGGTGGCGGCGGTGGTGGTGGCGGCGCCCGTCGCGGCGGCGGTGCGGCTGGCCCCGGCGCTCCAGCGGCTCCTGCCCTACGCGGCGGCGGTGGCGGCAACAATCCGCCGTTCCCGAACGGCGCCACGACCTGGCAGCAGGCGGCCATCTCGCTCGGCTGGGGCTACGGCAATCTCAATCCTGCCAGCATCCAGGCCGACGGCGGCGGCGACAGCCTCCGGCAGGGCATCATCGGTCTCATCAATCAGGGCCAGGGCCGCAAGCCCGACGACTGGGGCGCGCTCCGCGCCTGGGCCTGGGGCGCGGGCCGGCTGATGGATTTCTTCGAGACGGACACGTTCGTGGACGCCAGGCAGGTCGCCTTCGAAGGCCACTCGCGTTACGGCAAGGCCACGATGGTCACCATGGTCTATGAGCCGCGGATACTCAACGGTTTCGTCAGCTCCTCCGGCGAGGGCGGTGCGAAGCTCTGGCGCCACCTCGTCGGGCAGCAGGTCGAGAGCCTCGCGAACGCCGAGTATTACTGGATGGCCGGCAATATCCTCAAATACGGCGGGCCGCTCACCGTGGACGATCTCCCCGTCGACCAGCACCAGTTCATCGCGCTCGTCGCGCCGCGCCCAATTTTTATCAGCGGCGGCGAATACCTCGAGGGCAACGGCAAGCCCGGCACGAACAGCCGTTACAGCGGGGAGAACTGGCAGGACACGCCTGGCACCTTTATGGCCACCGCCGGCGCCAGCCCGGTCTGGAAACTGCTCGGCAAAAAAGGCCTGGGCAACGACGCGCTCAACCTGCATTTCGACGTGGTGCCCGACCCCGTCGCCGTGAAGGCGCAGATGCCGCCACCGCTCACGCCGCTGATTGACGGCGATGTCGCCTTCCGCCAGCACGACCAGGGCCACACGGACGCCCCGAACTGGTCCACGTTCATCGAGTTTTCCCGCCGCTATTTCAAGTCCCCCGGCTTAAAGCAGTAAGCCGGCGTTTTCCATTGCAGCCGGGGTCGTTGCCCTCGGTTCCGTCCCGCAGCTCCATCACGTGGAGGCCGGCATTCCTCCTGTCAGTGGCTCGCATGATTCAGCCGATGTGGATTGGATCAGGGTAGGGCGCGACCCGCAGGGCGCGCCGTCTGGCTGTAGGCCAGCTCGCTGAGCTGGCTCCGGCTCAAGCGAGCCGTCCGCATCTCGCACGATCGCGCCCAAAGTCCGGAAATCCAGCGGCGTAGGGTAACAGGAATGCTTTCACTCCTGGCAGCCCTACTTCTTCGTCAGCGTCAGCAGCATCACATCGTTCTCGCGCAGCGGGAGCGTTTCCTCAAACCGACCGTCAGCCCCAATTTTTACCGCACGGGTTGACTCCGGATTGCCCGTGGCGGTATCGCGGAGCTGTTGTTCCTGCGCGCGGGTTAGCTGCGCGGGCTGGCCCAGTTCGAGCCAGCGGGAGTAGGCATCGTTCTTCTGGTAGCCCACCTGCCAGAGCGAAAGCTGGTAGTCACCCGGCGGCAGTTGCGCGAGGTTCACGTGCACCTCGCCGGTGGGTTTCGCCGGCTGGAGGTTCGAGCGGAAGGCCACGGGGTTGGAGAGCTGGCCGTCCTGGGTCGGGTTGGTGAGATTCCAGAGCAGCACCTGGGCGCCACCCTTCGCATCGCGCGTCACCCACGAGGCATCATCGCTGTTGGCGAGCTCGGTCGGTCCGAGGCGGTTCAGAAACTGATAGGCAAAAAAGGCGGGTTTCTTGATGCCCTGCACATTGAGGAGGCCAAAGCCTCCATGAAATGGCATCGGCGGCGGGCCGCCTTCCTCAAAAATGTCTGTAAAAACCCAGTAAGACATCGAGGCGACGCCCTGCTCCGTGTTCTTGAGCTGCTCCAGGATGTAGGGCGCGGAGAAATACGCGTCGTGCACCGGGTCGCGCGAAGAATAGGACGCGCTCCACTCGGTGATGTGGACAGGCAGGCCGGGCTTCGTGCTGGCGTCAATCACCGCTCGCTGCCCGCTGGCGGTG
>CAIXIZ010000398.1 GCA_903919625.1 uncultured Verrucomicrobiota bacterium | reverse complement strand
TTGATTTTGCGATGGCGTCCAGGGCTGGCTTGTTCAGCGCGGGCTGGGATGAGCGGATGATATACAGATCCAGGGGGATGCCCCGTTCATCGATGATGAAACCAACCTCAATCTCTCCCGTGAGACCGGCCAGTTGCAATGGGGCGACCGGCCCTTCAACCAGCACCATGGGATTTTGGTCCAGCTCGGAGAGGTCAAAAATATCCTTGAAATCCGCCCCCCCGGCGAGGCCATGGGTGGGAATGCTGATCAGGCCCGTGGGCCGGCCGAGGTTCGGCGGGGGCGCGGGTTGGATCGGCTGGAGAAAGGGCGAATCAAATCTGACCGGGGGCAAATCGGCCTGTTGCGGCCCAACGGATGCGGCGGCAGCTGCCGGCTGTTCGGAGGACTGGGTCGGAGGCAACGGTTCGTCTGGCTCAAGGGGTGGAATCGGCATTATCTCCATGGTCGGCGGCAGCACCGGGGAGGGACCCAGCTTGGGTTTTCCGCTGAAGCCCAAAGCCAGTCCGGCATGCAACAGCAGCGAGATGAGGAGGGCGATGGCAAGGTCACGGCGCATGTGGCGGAAAGGACTAAAGGTTGAAGCGGGGGCTCGGCGGTGGCAGGGGCAGGCAGGATTGGTTTGGCAGCGGTGGTTTTTCGGCCTCGCCCTTCAACGGACCGCAGGACTGGCGATGGTTTCCATGGAAACCTGGATGATTCCCCCTTGGACAATTTGGTCAAACGCGCGAACGATGTCCCCCCAGTGGGCGGCCCCATCACCGGTCACCAGGATGCGCGGGCTGGGGGTTGCGGCCTTGTAGGCGCGGACGCGCGCCGGGAGGTCGTTGAGCGCAATGAGCTCGCGGTTCCAATAGCCCGTGCCCTGGCCGGAGATTTGCAGCCGGACGGACTGGTCGTCGGGATCTGCGCGTGCCGCCAGGCTGGCCTGCGGCAGGCTGACCGGGACGGACTGAAGCCGGTTGAGCGAAAGGGTGAACAGCACAAAGGTCGCGAGCAGAAAAAAAATCACGTCGATCAGCGGGATGATCTCGATGCGCGCGCGGCGGCGGGCGGGTGCGTCGGTGAAACTGGCGGGAAGCAGTGCCATGGTCAGGGCGCCCTGGCCCGCTCGGCTGCCGTCGGAACCGCACCGGCGGCCACGCGGGTCTCCACCAGGATTTTCCCGATGCCCGCCTTGCGTATTTCATCCATCACATACCGCGCCTGGACGAAAAGGGCATTCTCGTCGCCGTTCAGCAAAACCCGGGGCTTGACCGCCGTATGGAGGTAAAGCTGAAGCTGCGCCAAAAATTGCTCGTGGGTGACCGGCTGCTTGTCCCACGCGAGCGAGCCGTCGGCCCTGAGGGTGACGGTGGCGGCGCCGGCCGGGTCCCGGGCCTGGCCGGTCGCGGCGGCCGGCAGGATGACGGGAAGACCGCCAGATTTGCTGAGCGAAAGGGTAAAGAGGACAAAAGTGGCGAGCAGAAAAAAGATGACATCGATCAGCGGGATGATCTCGATGCGCGCCCGGCGGCGGGGAGGGCCGGTGAAACTGGCGGGCAGGAGGGACATGGGCAGAAGGAGTCAGGAGTCAGAATCCAGGAGTCAGGAGCCGGAGGCCGGGGCGGTCGGACCATTTTTCTTGAGCAGCAGTTCCAAG
>CAIXIZ010000397.1 GCA_903919625.1 uncultured Verrucomicrobiota bacterium | reverse complement strand
GCAGCACCCGGTCGATATCCCGTACGTCCGGCGGAAACATCTGCTGGAACCAGGAGGCGATCTTCGGCAGCCCGTCCACGAGCTTCGCCAGGTCCACCTTCGCCGCCGCGAAGCACATCCCGAGGAACAGGGTCACGGCGAGGAAGACGAGCCCCCGCCGCAGATTGTGCCACGTTAGTAGCGACCGGGCCGGCTCGACGTAGCGTGTCTCCTCGAAGCTTGCGATGGTCATGGACGGTCTCCCCTGGCTCGGCGCGCTATGAAACGGACGCCCGGCTTCATGCCGGGCGCGACGTGGCCGGTGCCCGAAGGCACCGGCCCGCGCGGATCAGGACTTCAGCTTGCCGGTGACGCGGCCGGCTTCCTCTATGATGCCGTAATCGGCATGGGTGGCTGGCACGAAGCCGTTGTAGCCGCTGCCCATGAGCGCCTGCGCCTTGTCCTCCGGGAGGGAGACGAGAATGTCGCGGATCTTCGTCTTCAACGCCGGGTCGAAGCCCTTGGGCACACAGATTGCGTCATTGGGCAGTTCCTGGGAGGTCCAGTAGACGACCACCTTGGCCGGATCCATCTCGCCGGCCTCGATCATGCCGTTGCGGCCGCGGTCCATGTCGGAACCGAGGTCGATGAGGCCCTGCTGGATCATGGACACGTTGTTGCCGAAGGTGGCCCCCTCGCGCAGTTGGAAGAAGTCGCGCGGATCGATGCCGCTCTTCACCAGGAAGGCGTAGGGGATGAGCCAGCCGGAGGTGTTGCCCTGGTCGCTTAGGGACAGCTTCATGCCCCTGGCATCCTTTGGAAACTCCTTGATGGGGAGATCCGGCCGCCCCTCGATGATGGCGTGGTAGAACGGCTTGCCGCGATACTTGGCGGTGGCGATCACCTCGGTGCCGGCGTGCTGGTTGGCCAGCACGTAGCCCCACGGGCCGAGCCAGCCCACATCCACGTGGCCGTTGCTCATGGCCACCGAGATGGCAGCCCAGCTCTCCGGGCTGACCAACTCGTAGGTGGCGCCGAGTTCGCCCGCCAGATAGCGGAACACCGGTTCAAATTCCTTGATGGTGATGGCGGGAGTTGGCCGCAGGGGGGCGATGGCGAAGCGCAGGTGGAGCTTGCCGTCGCGCATCTGCTGGCCGTGCGCGGCACCGGAAACGAGGGGAAGCGAGAGCGCGGAGGCGGCAAGCGCCCCGAAGCGACGACGCGTGATCATGTCGACCTCATGGGTTTATGGCGTGCGCGCCGAGACGGCCCGCCGGCGGGGCTGCCGCACGATGCAACTCCGTGGGCGCCTTCTTGGCGGCAGATAGATTACATATCTCAATGAAAAATAGACAACAATTGCATTTCATTTTGATGACGCTGGCGGCGAAGAGGGCGCGCGGATGCGATTTTATCCATATGTTTCCGACACAATATGAATGAGCTCACCAACGTGCGGGAAATGCCAATTAAATATGAAGTTGCAACATACATTCGTTTAATGCATACATTCCGGTGCAAGGGATGGAGCGGCTGTGGCCGCACAAGGGCGGGGGCATGCGCATGCTGAATCTGTCTCAGGTTCAGACCTTTCTGGCGGTCATCGATGAGGGCGGCATCCAGTCGGCAGCGGAGCGCCTTGCCTGCTCGCAGCCGGCCGTCTCGCAGCAGTTGCGCAAGCTCGAGGAGTTCGTCGGCGTGCCCCTCGTGGTGCGCAACCGCAGCCGCGCGGTCCCCACCCGTGACGGCGAGTTGTTCCTGCCGAAGGCCCGCTCCCTCAAGGCCGCGTCGGGGTGGTGCAACAGGGCGAGCAGTTCCTCGCCGGTACACTCCTTGGTCTCGCCGTCCATTTCCAGGGTGTATCTG
>CAIXIZ010000396.1 GCA_903919625.1 uncultured Verrucomicrobiota bacterium | reverse complement strand
GGCTTTATCCCCAGGTGACCTTTACCGAGATCCGCGGCAATGTGGACACGCGCCTCCGCAAAATTGCCGAAGGCGGAGTGGCCGACGCCACCATTCTGGCCGCCGCCGGCCTCGCCCGGCTGGGGATCGGACTGTGGCCGGGTGTGGAATTTCACGCGCTGGGCGTCACGACCATGGTGCCGGCGGTCGGGCAGGGGGCCATTGCGATCCAGTCGCGGGCCGCCGACGCCGCCCGTTTTGCCACCGGCTTCGACACCCAGACTGCGCGTCACGTCAATTTGGAGCGAGCGTTCCAAACCGCCCTCGGCGGCGGCTGTCACACCGCCTTTGCCGCGCACGTCACCGAAGAGTCGCTCGATTTCTTTCATGAGCAAACGGGACCGCGCCGTCTGCCGCTCACATCTGCGGATTATATTGCTCCGCCCGAAACTGCCCGCCGCGTGCTCAACGATCTGGGCTTCAAACTTGGATGAACCCTGAGTGGGCGAAATTGCGCGGCCAAAACAAATCGCCCGGTCCGTCCTTGGCAGCTTTGCGTCTTTGCGCTTAAAACACTTCATGTCCACAGGCATTGTTCATCTCGTCGGCGCCGGTCCCGGTGAGCCGGATCTCGTCACCCTCCGGGCGCGGGAGCTGATCACCATGGCCGAGGTGCTCCTTTACGACCAGTTGGTCCATCCGGAGCTGCTGAAATGGTGTGCGGAGGGCTGCGAGGTCATCTATGCCGGCAAAACCGCCGGCTGCCACACCCTTCCGCAGGAGGAGATTGAGGCCTTGTTGGTGAAGCATGCCAAGGCCGGCAAACGGGTGGTAAGGCTCAAAGGCGGAGACCCGTTCATCTTTGGGCGGGGCGGGGAAGAGGCACGGGCGCTGGCCCAGGCCGGGGTCGCCTTCGAAATTGTGCCGGGGGTCACCGCCGCCTTGGCTGCCGGGGCCTACGCGGGCATTCCGCTCACCCAGCGCCACACCAGCTCGGCATTGGTGTTTCTCACCGGCCATGAGGATCCCGCCAAGCCTGTCCCCACGGTGGACTGGCGCAGCTATGGTGCGCTCAGGCATACCACCCTCGCGATCTACATGGGCATGGGCCGCCTGCGGCACATTCTTGCCGAACTCATCGCCGGCGGTCTCGCCCCGACCACACCCGCCGCCGTCGTCCAATGGGCCTCGCTCGGCCGCCCGCGCAGCGTCGCCGGCACCGCCGCCACCCTGGCTGACCTCGTGGATCAGGCCGGCCTGGCCGCCCCCGCGATCATTTTGGTCGGCGACGTGGTGAAAAACCACACGGCCATTGACTGGTTTGAGCAGCTGCCGCTGTTCGGCCGCCGGGTCGCCATCACGCGCACCCGCGACCAGAACAGCGAGCTGCGGGACAAGCTGGAGGCACTGGGCGCCGAGGTGCTGGAGCTGCCGCTCATCCGGGTGACCAAGGACGTGGACAAGGGGGCGCTGGTCGAAATTCTCGCCGAACTGGGCCAGTATGACTGGATTGTGTTCACTAGCGCCAATGGCGTGCGCTTTTTCTTCGAGGAATTTTTCAAGGGGTTTCCCGATGTGCGCTCACTGGGCGGCCTGCGTTTTGCCTGTGTGGGCGCGGCCACCGCCCGCGAAATTGAACGGCACCGCCTGCGGGTCGAGTGCCAGCCGGTGACCGCCACCGGTGAATCGCTGGCCGATGCGCTGATCGCCACCGGGAGCCTGGACAGCGCCAAAGTCATCGTCGTCTGCGGCAACCTCAACCGCGACACCCTGGTGAAAAAACTCGCGGCGGCCCGCGCCATCGTGGACCGGCTGCCGCTCTACCGCACCGAGTGCACCGACCTGGCGAACGATCCCGTGGCCGAAGATTTTCGCCAGCATGGGGCCGATGCGATCCTGTTCGCGAGCTCTTCGGCGGTGCAGTCGTTCATCGGGCAGGCCAAGTCGCTGCAATTGGCGAAAACGGCCAAACGTCCGCTCGCCGGCAGCATCGGCCCGCAGACGAGCGAGACGATGAAGCAGGTCGGCATGGACATCGCCTTCGAGGCCAAGAAGCCGAGTTTGGACTCGCTCATCGAAGGGTTGATCAAAAACCTCAAAGCGGGCCGCTGATCGCACCGCCACGGCGGGCTCAACGGCAAGCGGGGTGGCCGGAAAAGCCAGCCGTGGGGTCACAAACCCAAGTACGGTGAAGGAAAAGTCTAGCGAGGTCGGGAGAAAAGTTAGCCGTGTGGTCTCTCAACCAAGCCATGTGGTTGAGGGGGACGCCAAAAGTAGTCCGGTTGGAGAGTTAGTCTGAGGGGTTGATTAGGGTATGTTGGTTGTGGTTTGGGTTGGCAAGACGTGGCGGAGGGAAGGCCCGGCTTGGCGGGCCTGACCGTAGCCGGCGGTCACCTCACTCTCGAGCCAGTTGGAG
>CAIXIZ010000395.1 GCA_903919625.1 uncultured Verrucomicrobiota bacterium | reverse complement strand
TCATCATCGAGCAAGCCCGGCGCGGCGACATTCTGGACGCCCACGGCGATCTGCTGGCCACCAGCCGGACGGAGATCACCCTGGCGATTGATCCCTGGGCGCTCACCGAATACCTGGAGGGGGAGAAAAATCTGCCCCGGCGGGAGCGCCTGCGGCAGGCTGAGCAGGAGAAGCGGGCGGCGCTGGCGGCCAGGCTGGGCATGCCGGCCGCGGAGCTGGAACGGCTCTATGTCCCCACCATGCGGGCGGTGCGGCCGCAGGAGGATCTCGCCGATGGCACGCCTGATGGCCGGGTCCGCGACCGTTGGGTCAGGCTGCGCGACGGGGTGGATGAGGCGCTTTTCGCCACCATCCAGCAGGATGCCCCGCGCGGTCTCACCCACGCTCGCTCGTTTGTGCGCACTTACCCGCACAACCAGCTTGCCCCGCACGTGATCGGCTTCGTCAACAAACAGGGTGATCCGGCGCAAGGCATGGAGGCGTGGGCCAATTTTTATCTCCGGGGCGCGGATGGCTGGCGCGAATCCGAGAAGGACGGCCGGCAGAATGAACTGGCCCAGTTTCGCACCCGGGAGGTGCCGTCCAGCCCTGGCTGGACGGTCATGCTCTCCCTCGATTCGGTCGTGCAGGGCTATGTTGAGCAGGAGCTCGCCGCCATCGGGACAAAATACCAACCGCTCAAGGCCACGATCATTGTGAGTGATCCGCGCACGGGCTTCCTGCTGGCGTTGGGCAACTACCCGGGATTTGACCTCAACCGCTATAATGAGGCGCCGCAGGAGGAGGACCGGCGGCTGAAGTCCATTGCCAGCCAGGTTGACCTGGGCGGCCATCCGCGCGAGGGGGTTTCCATTTACCAAAACATCGCGGCCACCGATGAGTATGAGCCTGGCTCGGTCTTCAAAATTGTCGCCGCCTCCGCCGCCTTGGAAGCAGGGCTGGTCACGCCCGCGAGCACTTTTGACTGCTCGGTCGAGACGGTCAGCTACCGCGGGCTGCCGCGCCACCTGCCCCGCGAAGACCACAGTTTTGACCATCCGCTCACGGTGGCTGAAATTATCTCCCATTCTTCCAACCGGGGGGCGGCACAGCTGGCCATGCTCGTGGGGGAGGAGCGCTTTTACAGCTATGCGCGCGCCTTCGGCTTTGGTGAGCGCACCGGCCTGCCCGGTGGGCCGGAGGTGAACGGCAAGGTGCTGATGCCCGGTTCCGCCGAATGGCATGCACAGACCATCACCCGCATGCCCATGGGCCAGAGCGTGGCGGTGACCGTGCTCCAGATGCACCAGGCCATGGGCGTGATTGCGAGCGGGGGCCAGTTGCTTGAGCCGCAGATTGTCCGGCAGATCCGGGATGCCGCCGGTGAAACGATCTGGCGCTTTGACCGGGCCGTGAAACACCGCGTCATTTCCGAGCTGACCGCCCGGACCATGGCGCAGCTGCTCATGGGGGTGGCGTCGAGGGACGGGACCGCCCCCGAAGCGGCGATCCCCGGATTCGAGGTCGCGGGCAAAACGGGCACCTCGCAAAAATTGGACGGGGGGAAATATAGCGAGCATCACCACGTCGCCTCTTTCGTCGGGTTTTTCCCCGCGAGCAATCCCCAGGTTGCGATTTCCGTGATTGTGGACGATGCTGACGCGCATTCGCCGGGCGGGGTCGCCTATGGCGCAAAAGTCGCCGCGCCAGCCTTCAAGGAACTGGGCGAAAAACTCATCCAATATCTCGAAATCAAGCCGCCCGCCGGCCACCTCAAGCCGGGTCTGATCGCCCTGGAAGGAGGCCGCCGGTGATTGGCTATCTCACCCAAAACCATGCGTTGATCGGCGCCTTTCAGCCCCGCCTCCGCACCGCCGGCCGCCGCGCGGCACGGCTCCGCCAGCACATCTTCAAAATGGCCCCCCAACTTGCCGACCTTTTCCTCGACGACGCCATCCTGGCCGTCAAAGGCACGCTCAGCCGCCCGATCTCCGGCCTGGCGCTGGACAGCCGCCGCGTGGTGCCGGGCCACCTGTTTTTTGCCCTGCCGGGCCGCCGCACCGACGGGGCCTCGTTCGTGGACGAAGCCATCAGCCATGGCGCGGTCGCGGTGCTCACCCAGCAAATGCCGGCCCATCCGCCCGCCCATGTCACCTTCATCCAGGTGGCCGATGCCCGCGCCACCCTCGCCCGGGTTGCCCGGCGTTACTATCGCTTTCCTGACCGGGATCTCGCGGTGGCCGGGGTCACGGGGACCAATGGCAAGACGACGGTTGCGCTGCTACTGAAGCATTTTCTCGACGGGGCCGGCCGCGCCGGCCTGCTGGGCACGATCAGTTACGATCTGGGCGCCCGGGTCGTCCCTTCCTACAAAACCACCCCGGAGGCGCTGGATGTTTTCGGGATGCTGGCGCAGATGCGTGACGCCGGCTGCCGGCAGGCCGTCATGGAGGTCAGCTCCCACGGCATTGACCAGCAGCGCGTGCTCGGCCTGCAGTTCGAGGTCGCGGTCTTCACCAACCTCACCCGCGACCATCTCGATTACCACGAAACGCTGGGGGCCTACTTCGAGGTGAAATCCCGGCTGTTTACCGGCGCGGCGGGCATGGCCCCCAAGGTGGCGGTCATCAATCTCGACGATCCGTACGGGCGGAAACTCGCCGCCATCACGCCGGCCCACATCCGGCAGATCACCTATGGCGATGCTGCCGCCGCCCAGGTGCGCGCGGAGCAGGTCACACTCGGATTCAAGGGCACCGCCTTCCGGCTCGTCTGGCCCGGGGGTGAACGGATGGTGGAGTCGCCCCTGCTCGGCCGTTACAACGTCAGCAATCTTCTGGCGGCAGTCGCTGCCGCGGTGGCGATGGGGCGGGATCCGGCCGTCTTTCTTCCCCGGCTGGCGACGTTTCCGGGGGTGCCCGGCCGCATGGAACGCATGGAGGCCGGCCCGCAGCTCAACGTGCTGGTGGATTATGCGCACACGGACGACGCGCTCCACAACGCCCTGGGGATGTTGCGCCCCATCACTCCGGGTCGCCTCCTGGTGGTCTTCGGCTGCGGTGGTGACCGGGATCGCACCAAGCGTCCGCTGATGGTCACCGCGGTGCAGGCAGCGGCCGATTTCGCGATTGCGACCGCCGACAACCCCCGGTCCGAACCGCTGGCGCAAATTTTTGCGGACATGAAGGCCGGGGTGACCGTGCCGGAGAAAATTGCCTGGATCGACGACCGGCGCCGTGCCCTCAGCCTCGCGCTGGCGCTGGCGAAACCGGGGGACTGCGTGCTGGTCGCCGGCAAAGGCCACGAAAATTACCAGGAAATCGCCGGCACGCGGACCGCCTTTGATGATCGCGAAGTGCTGCGCGAGCTGATCGCGCTCAAAAAACTCAAACCGGAAGGCTGAAACTGACCCGCCCATGCCCACCTTTCACCCAGAACAGCTCGCCGGATGGACGGGCGGCCGTTGGACCCGGCTGCCGGACACCCCGATTCTTGGCACGGGCCAGGACAGCCGGCGGTTGGGACCTGGTGAAATGTTCGTCGCGCTCAGGACGGACCGGCGCGACGGTCACAATTACCTGGCGGCGGTGACAGCGGCCGGCGCCCCCGCCGCCCTGGTGGCGCACGCCGACTCCTCGGTCACACTGCCCCAACTGGTCGTGGCGGATCCGCTGACCGCCTGGCAGACGGTTGCGCGGGAGCATCGCCGGCTGTTCACCCGCCCGGTTGTCGGCATCACGGGCAGCTGTGGCAAAACTTCCACCAAAAACCTGCTGGCCCAGCTCCTCGGCGGGGAGGAGGGCGACGTGCTCGCCACGGAGGGCAATCTGAACAACCATCTGGGCGTGCCGCTCACGCTCACCCGGCTCGATCCCGGGCGGCACCAATTTGCGGTGATCGAGGCCGGCGTCGGCGGACCGCGTGAGATGACGCCGTTGGCGGCGATGATCCGGCCCGACATCGCGCTCATCACCACGGTCGCGCCGGCCCATCTCGGGGCGTTTGGCTCCCTCGAGGCCGTTGCCCAGGAGAAGGCCGGGCTGGCCGCCGCGGTGCGCCCGGGTGGCACGGCGATTTTTGCCAAGGAATGCACCCAGTTTGCCGCGTTTCGCGACTTGCTCGTCAACCAGCTCGTGCTCGAGCGCTCCACGGTGCTGCGCCCGGCCATGCTGCCGACGCATACGGTGCATTTCAACGTGGTGCAGCGGCCGGCGGAAACCGTCATCGTGATCGCCCACGGACCGCCGCCGCCGCTGATGTTCAAACTTTGCCGGGTGACCGACGGTATGGCCCAAAACGCCGCGCTGGCGCTCGTGGCCGCGCTCCGGCTCGGCGTGACGGCCGAGCGGCTTGCCACGCGCCTGGCCGCCTGGACACCTGCGCCGCTGCGGGGTGAAATCCGTCGCGACGCCGGCCGGCTGCTCTACCTCGATTGTTACAATGCGAACCCCTCGTCGATGGCCGACGCGCTGGCGACGTTCACGGCCGTTGCCCCGATGACCGGCCCACGGCTCTACGTGCTGGGCTGCATGGAGGAATTGGGCGCGGATTCGGCGGCGCTCCATCGCCGGCTTGGCCGCTCCCTGCGGTTGCGCGACGGCGACCGGCTTTTCGTCGTTGGCGACCAGGCCGACGAGGTCTGCGCCGGCGTGTTGGACCAAGGCGGCACGCCCCACGTGCAGGCCGTCGCCGCCCTTGACCCCATCGCGGAGGTGCTCGGCGGCTGGCCGGGCGCGGTCTTTCTCAAGGGCAGCCGCCGCTACCGGCTGGAAACGTTGCTGGCCGCCACACCGGCGCTGGTGGCGGCCCACTAAGGGCACAACTTCACATGCTCAGTTACCTTTCTAATTTTGAAGGCAAGTTTGGCCCGTTGCGGCTGCTGCGTTACATCACCGTGCGCATGATGCTGGCGACGGTGACCGCTGCCCTCATCGGCTTTGTCCTCGGCCCGTGGCTCATCCGCCGCTTTCGGGCGCTCAAGCTCGGCCAGAGCTATGCGGACGGTCGCACGGGCGCCTTTGCCGGACAGCACGACAAGAAAAACACGCCTCCGATGGGGGGGCTCATCATTTTCATCGCCGTTTTCGTCAGCGCGGTGCTCTGGGCCGAGCCCAACGTGTGGGTGTTCGTCAGCCTCTTTGTCTATGCGGTGCTGACCTATGCCGGCTGGCGCGACGACTATCTCAAGGTGGTCCGCCAAAACCACCATGGCATTTCATCCTGGGAAAAAATCGCGTGGCAGTCGCTCGCCGCGCTTGTCGCGCTCGGCGTGCTGCTCTGGCACCCGGCGAGCGCGGGGAAAATCCGCGAGCTCTGGGTGCCGTTCTACAAGGACGCCGTCATCCTCTCCATGCCCTGGTGGCTCCTGCTGGGGCTGATTTACCTCTGGATCGTCGGCTTTAGCAACGCCATCAACCTGACCGACGGCCTCGACGGTCTCGCGGGGGGCTGCACCATCACGGTGGCGCTGGTGTTCGGCCTCATGGCCTATGCGGCAGGCAACATCAAGGTCGCCGAGTACCTGCTGATCAGCTACGTCCCCGGCACGGGCGAACTGGCGGTCATCTGCGGGGCGCTCATCGGCGGCACGCTCGCCTTTCTCTGGTTTAACGCCCATCCCGCCGAGGTCTTCATGGGTGACACCGGTTCGCTCGCGCTCGGCGGGCTGATCGGTGTCATGGCGTTCATGATCCATCAGCCGCTCACCCTGGTGATTGTCGGCGGCGTGTTCGTGCTCGAGGCGCTGTCCGTCATCATCCAGGTCGGCTGCTTCAAATATACCCGGCACCGGTCCGGCGTGGGCCGGCGCGTCTTTCTCATGGCCCCGCTGCACCATCATTTCCAAAAACTGGGGTGGCCGGAGACGAAAGTCGTGCTCCGTTTCTGGATCGTCTCGCTGCTGTGCGCCCTGGCCGGTCTCGGCACGTTGAAACTCCGCTGAGGATGAAACCCGCCAATCTTTGCTGACATGAAACTCACGCCTCCCGCCCTGCTCGCACCGCTGCTCGCGCAACCGGCCGCCATCTTCGGCGGGGGCGTGAGCGGCCGGGCGGCGCATCTGCTGGTCGGCCAGCTCGGTGGCACGGCCGTGACCTATGACGAGCAGGGCCCCGACGGCCTCCGCTCCACGTTTGCCCCCGGCGACGCTGCCGCGCATCCGCTCGTGATTTATTCCCCCGGCTTTGCGCCGCACCATCCGTGGCTCGCCATCGCGCGCGCCGCCGGCTGCGTCTGTCTCGGGGAGATCGATTTCGCCGCCCTGTGCTGGCGCGGCCGGGTCATCGCCATCACCGGCACCAACGGCAAGACCACCCTGACCGAGTTTATCGCCCATGCCCTCCGGTCGCTCGGCCGCGATGCCATGGCGGTGGGCAACACCGGACACGCCTTTTCCCAGCTGGTTGCCGAGACCGGCGGCGGGGCGGACACAACCGCCGTGTGCGAAATCAGCTCGTTTCAGGCCGAGACCCTGCAGCATTTCAAGGCGGATGCCGTGCTCTGGACCAACTTTGCCGAGGATCATCTCGAACGCCATCCGGCGCTGGCGGACTACTTCCTGGCCAAATGGCGGCTCGCCGGGTGTGCCCCGCAGGTTTATGCCGGCACGTCGGTTGCCGTGCACGCCCAAAAATTTTCGGTCGCGCTGCCTGGCGTCGTCTGGGTGCCGACGGCCGGCCAGCCGGCCGATCCGCAGCTCAACGGCACGGTGTTCGCCCGCTATCCCCAGCGGGAAAATTATCTGCTCGCCGCCGCGTGGTGGCGCGCGGCCGGCCACGACGGGCCGGCGCTGCGGGCCGCGGCGCAGACGTTTGCGCTCGGCCCACACCGCCTTGCCCCCGTGGCCAGGGTGAACGGGG
>CAIXIZ010000394.1 GCA_903919625.1 uncultured Verrucomicrobiota bacterium | reverse complement strand
GGATGGAGCTGCCGTCCGCCCGCATCGCCAATTTTTCCCCGGCGGTGGTCCGCGATCTCACCCCGCCCGCAATCCGGGAATTTCTCGCCACCCACCCCCAGGAGCGGTTTCCCGCCGTGGTGGACGGCCGGCCGCCCCATGGTCCTTGAACCCGCCGTGACCTGTACCCCCGCAACGCTGGTGCGGGATGTTGCCTCCGAGATCGTCAACTCGCCCAGCGGCATCATGGTGTTAATCGACCAGACCGGCAATGCGATCGGGGTGATTACGCTGCATGACATCCTGCGCGCCCAAAAGGCCTTTGCCGACAATCAACAGGATTGATGCGCTGCGGGTGAACCAGAAGGGAAGTTCGAGGAACTGCGGCCATCGGCCGACAACCGGGCAATGATGAAGACCATGGTCACTGCGGAAGTTCGTAAAATCATGTGACAACCTTTGCCGCAGACTGTTGAAGGCCGCGGCCGATGATGAGGTGCTCATAACCGGCACGGGCAGCCATGGGCTTGTGGGCGGATCCAACTATCCGCAAGCCTTGCTCGAACAACTGCAGGCCGACTACACCGAAGCCAAGGAGGCCTTTGAACCCATGTCCATCCAGTATGCGGTCAGCGGAGGCGATGGGACCAACACCTTCACCTGGGAGTTGCGCAGCCGTACGACTGACGCCCGCGGGCGCCCCTTGGGCTGGAGCGATTTACTGGCCGTCCGGCCATCCGCCTTGCGCCTTGAAATCGAGGCCGGGGCGGATGAGAAAAACTTTCACCGCCTCACCGTCATGGATCAGGTGGCAACGCGGGGCCGGGTGCCGCTCTCCCTCCCGCCCGGAACCAAGCTGATCCGGGCCAGATTGGTCCGTCCGGACGGATCCGCGGGAGCCGATGCCGCCGGCGCCGCCGTGGTGGAAGGCCCCATCGCCCTGGTTGGGACAGGCGAAAATTTGCTGTTCATACCCCGGCCGTCCTTGGAACACCCACCTGCCGGATTGCCTGAACTGGACGGTTGGAGCGGCTTAAGGATGGCTCAAGCCCGCCGCGAACCAGGCGGGCCGGCCGCCGACGGGCAATTTCTCGTGTTGCCGAGTGAGCCGAGTTACCGGATCATGGCCATTGCTCCGGGCGTCACCCGTGAAATCGCTTCCGCCCAAATTCCAATTGATCCCGCCGGGGCAGGCTATCTGTTTTCCGGCTGGGTTTCCCTCCCAGCATCCTCAACCGGTGGCATCCTGTTGAGGTTTTTCGACCGGGAGGGCAAGATGACAGGATCCGGAACCGCCTGGTCCCCCAATCCAGACAACCGTTGGTACTGGTTCTCCAAGTCCATACTTCCCGGCCCGAACCGGAATCCTCGTGAGGTGATCGTCATCCCTCCCGGCAGCGCGTTCCTCCAAATTGTCGTCACCACCATGCTGCCTGTGATCACCGATGTGCGACTGGCCGGATTGGAGCTCAGGCAGTTGGCGCGTTGACGGCCGGCGCGGGCGCCTTGCAGGATGCAGTCGTAGCAGCTTCGTCGGCGTCACAGCTAGGCCAGACGCTGAGGGTCGCAAGCTTCCGCTCAAGGCTTGCGGTCGGGGACGGAGGCAGCCTGGGTCGTACTGTCGCGCGAGTGCATCCAAGGTGCGATCGTGGTGAGGCCGCCAAAGTAACGGTCATACGCACCGTCGTTCAGGAAGGGGTTGGTATTCAGATGGGCGGCGACGTCCTCCGGCAGCGGCTGCTTGTAGAAGTAGTGGTCGAGATACTGCACGGTGCGCCGGCGTTGCGTGGAGTCCTCGCCATGTCCGCCCGAAGCGCGAAAATTGAATTTTAACAGGTCATCGCCGTCGAAGCCGAGCCACCGGTAGGTGAGCTTGGCGACGGTGAGGCTGAGGGCGTCGCCTTCGGAGTCGTCGCTGTAGTCGTCGATCGTATGGTGCAACACGAGAGCTCGCGGGGCGAGTGTGGCCACCAGATCATTTTGGTCAAAGGGCAGGCGGTCGCCATAGCCCCACGCCCCTGGCTTTAGCTCATAAAAGCGGAACGGCTCGAGGAACCGGCGGAAAAGCTCGGTCGTGCGGCCGGGGTTGTGACGGATGGTGTCGCCCATGACTTCCGAACCGGTCGAGGGACCCCAGCTGTATTGGTGGCCGATGGAAATATAGCGATACGGCGCGGGACCGGTGGCGCCAGCCGCGCCCGGGATGCAGACGCTGATGCGGTCGTCAAACACCGCAGCCACAAAGGCGTACTTGGCGTTGATCGAGAATCCGGTCACCGCGAGCTTGTCGGCGGAAACGAGGGTATCCGCCGGGCCGAGTTCCAGCAGCGGCATTTTGTTCGCGACGACGAGCTCCAGCGTGTCAATCGCCCGGGATGCCCCCCACGCGGCTCCCATCTCATTGCTGATTTCGTGCAGGTCGCCGTCGCGCGCATAGGGGAAAAACTTGCGAAAAGTGCCGGTGCGGTTGCCCCATGGATTGTTGCGGTCGTCAGTCGTGACGTTGGTCGGCACCGCCAGCACCGCGTAACCGCCGGCGAGATAGTCCGCCTGGTTCGCGCCGAAGCCCAGCAGGACAGGCACGGGACCGTTCGGATGGCCGGAGGCGGCAAGCTGCGCCGCCGTCGGCAGATACAGATCAAACGACATCGACGACGTGACCGCCCCATAGGTGAGGGAGACATCGATGACCGGGTGCGCGGGGCCGGTGCCTCCACCGAAACCTGGGCCACCCGCCCCACGGGGACCACCGCCGCGGAAGCCGCCGGTGCCCGCGCGGATGCCAGTCACAGTGATGGCGTCCGGTTTGCCGGGCTTGTAGCCATACTCGTAGAACTGGGCAAGGTCGAGGAGTTCGGCGCGACGTCCGCTCGGGCCCCACCACTGGGCGGGCGATGCGACCGGCTTGCCGCTGAAAAATGTCCACGGGTCGGGCAGGGCGAAGTGCGATGGCAGGTCCATCGGATCGGGATATTTGGTGTCGGCCCAGCGCAGATTTTTGATGGCCGAGGTGAGCCGCGCCGCGGCCTGGTCCACGGCGGTTTGCGCGGCGGGGTCCGTGGCCGCGCCGATGCGGTCGAGGGTGGCATGCCCGTTCGCGAGCGCGGCCTTCAGTGCCGTGTCGCTTGGCGCGGTCCACACGCCCTTCACGAGCGACTTGGACTCCGCCCAGCGGATCTGGTCCGTCAGAGGCCAGTTGTTGAAGGCGAACGGCGCGGTGCCATTCCAGCCGCCCAGCGTCACGACGCCCCAGTCCATCGGGTGATCCTGGCTGCTTGCGGGGTAGGCGTTGTCATTGTGACTCCAGTAAACACGCGCATTGCGGGCGGCTCCCGTCGCTGGCGAATCCCCGATCATCACGTCAAGACCGAACTTGGTGCCGTTTTCCAGCATGGCGCCGGAGAGCTGGAGCGCGAGTTCCACGGTGTAACCGGCGTCGGTCGATACGACTTTGAAGCCCTTGATGCGATCCGTGTATTCCCGGTCGTCCTTGTATGCATGAACCGACTGGTGGTTGATGACCCCCTGGTTTGGCGTGTAGGTGAGCTTGCCGTCGCGGGAAATTGTGAAGAGGCCGTCGTCGTCCTCGAACTTGTCACGCTTGTCGTTCCAGAAATCGAGGGCGAACTCGACGCCGTCGAAGTTCGTGGCATTGCTCGCGCCCCAGTCGGGCAAATTGGGGTTGAACGACGGCGTGGCGTCGCTGACCTCGACGAGCAGATAGAGGGTGCGTCCGTCCCAGACGGAGCGCAGCTCCCCACGCGTGGTCGTCGAGATGTCGGCGTTGGCCTGGGCGTTTTTGGCGTGGACGATCGCCGTCGCCGCGGCGGGATAAGCTGCATCTCTCGCGCCATCGACCATGATCGGGGAGGTTCCATCCGGCTTGGCGCCGACAAACATGGCCGTGAGCTGTTCGGGCGGCAGGGACGGTGTCGCGGCGACAGCGGCCAGCGGGAGCAAAGTCAGCGTGGTGACGCAAAGTGCGCGCCAGGGAGACCGCCGCCAAATCGTTTGGCCTGAAGATGCGTAATTCACAGGGGAAACGAAGATTGAGGGGAGCGGGCAAGACGTCGGCAATCCCAAACAATCTCAGCTGGCGATGAGACCTTTGCCCACCGGCTCAGCCTTGCGGGTGAACCCCGACGGCGTGGAGGCAGGGCGCGCGCTCCGGCGTCTCCGGCTCCAGACAATTGCGATGGCTGATCCTGTGTTTCCTCAACGCGGAGCAAATCATTGTCACGTCGGCACCCGCGAGCAGCAGCTTGATGGCGTCGGTCCCGTTGTGGCTGCCACCCGTCGCGGCCAGGCTGCAGTTGACGCGCCCAAAGGGCAGGGAAATCCAGTGGAGCGACAGCCGCAGCTCGTGTGGAACGCTCAGCGGGGCGGTGGAGGATACGCCGAGAGTTTCGGGTTCGCCAGCTGGCTGGAAGAAGCGATAGAACAGAACTAGCCCGTTGGCGCCGTGCGCGTCGCAGCGGGCGGCCAGGTTCGCCCCATTGGTGTAGAATGGGCTCAATTTGACCGCGACGGGAATGCTCACCTCCTGATTTGCCATCCCCAGCACATCGACGTGTCGTTGCTCCAATTCCGCACCGGTAAGATCCGGGCCGGTCGGGATGGCCCAAAGGTTCACTTCCAACGCGTCCGCGCCCGCTTCTTGAATCTGCCGGGCGAACCGAATCCACCCGCCGGGGGGCGAGCCGTTCAGACTGGCGATTACCGGCAGCCCCGTTGTCCGCTTGGCCGGTGCGAGGTGCGGAAGACAAACCTTGGGGCCGAGGCTGAACTCAGGCGGATCCGGGAGGTGGCTCAGGGTCTCCGGATAAATATCCGTCCCCTGCCGCGTGATCCGATCATGGCGACAGGATTCAAGGCGGATTTGCCCCTCGAACGGGGAGTGAAGCACCATGGCCGCAGCCCCGGCATCCTCCATCTGCCGTAGATGATCCAGGCGCGCAGCCTGGCCCCGCTTAACCGGTCGGCTTGCCGTGATGGCGGGCACGCCTCTCAGAGGCGTTCGTCCCAAGCGACGGCGGTTTTTGGGGTGGACGCATTGCGGACGGTGCGGTTGGGCGGGCGCGATCCAGCACGCTGGCCCCCTCCATCCAGGTTGCCCCGATCAAAGTCGCCCGCGGAAATTCCTGCGCGCCGGTTTCATTGTTGTGAATTTGTCCGACCACCATGTCGACGGCGGCCTCGCCGGTGACAAAATTGTGCTGGTTCATGCCGGCGATTTCCGGGCGGCCGGCCCGCCACTCGAGTTGAACGACACCGACATCGTCCGGGACGCGTCGCCCGGCGGCCTCCAGCCAGGTCATGACGTTATTGTATAAGGTGAAAATCACGTCGGGCTTGTTCGCCATCAGCCAGGTACGGAAGCCGCGAGGCTCCGTGGAGCCCAACGGCCCGGAGTAAACCGGGACATGCTGCGCCTGCGGCAAAAGGACGCGTTGCCCCGTCAAATAGCCGGCCGAAAACCTTCGCTCCACCAAATGATCGATGACATCATCCAGCACCAGTCCAGGACGACGATAGCCCAATGCCAGCGCCCGCTCAAATGCCGTCAACGCCAGATCGTGATGATCCACGCAGCAATACGACAGCGCCGGCCCGCGCGTCCGAACTCCTGTCACCACGGCAGGAAGCTGCGCCCAGACCGGCCGGAATTCTTCGGGCAGCCGGGGGGTATCCATCAGGCCGACCAGGACGATGCCTTTGATGCCCCGTGTATGCAAAATCCGGAGCCAGCGGGCGGCATTGAGGGTCGGATCATGCAGCCAGAAACGATCGAAACTGTAGCCCAGGCTTGCGGCCCGGCTCTCGCATCCCGCGACATAGGTTGGCACGGTGGGATGGGCCTGAAATGCCCTGGCGTCCCGGTTTGCATTCACCAGCGCAAGTTTGGCCTGCAAGTGGGTTGTCCGGCTCGCCCGTAGCTGCGCCATCAGGTGTGAAAGCACCGCGTTGGGCTGATAGCCCATTTGCTGCGCCGCCTGCCTGACGCGTTCCTGGGTGGCCGGCGGGATTTGAGCGCTGCCCCGGAGTGCCAGCGAAACCGTGTTTTTCGAACAGCCGAGCACCCCGGCGATGTCTTTCAATGTACAATGGCTCATGGGCTGGATTTGTCCGCAATTCTGATCGAACGGTCAAGTATCCGACCCAGATCTGCTGGCTGGCTGGACAATTGGCCGCCGCTTTTTCACTTTACGGTACAGTAAAGGAGGGCTTTGACCACCGTCGTCACCCATTCAGTCTGGCCCGTGATTCCAGGCTTTCCTTTTTGAAAAAATCACCGCATTGCCCATTGTTCGGTCTCACCCCGAGGCAGGACGAGCGGGGGTTTTTTTGCCGACACCACCCAACCGATGAAGTTTTGCCTTAACCCAAGAAACCCGACGCCAGGCGATGCCATTCGCAGCGGCGCGTGACCGGATCGGCCAAAGTCGCAATCTGCTTTCCCCAACTGACAGAATGATCACGCCAACCAAGCGCAATAGCCGATGGGGGTTGCTGATGGCCTTCAGCCTGCTGGCCTTGGCCGCCGGCTGTGCGGGGTGGGGTGCATTGTCATCGGGCAGATCGCCAGGTGCTGGGTCTGTGGTAAAGAACTGGACAGCCGACAATGGCAACGGCACTTATTCCAACCCCCTGTTCGGCGAGGAATTTGAGGATCCCGATGTCATCCGGGTCGGCAGCGATTACTACCTCGCCAGCACCACGATGCACATGAATCCCGCCGTGCTCATCATGCATTCCAAGGATTTGGTGAACTGGGACCTGGCCGGCTATTGCATCGATAAGCTCGATTTGGGACCAGCCTATCGACTGGAGGGCGGCAATATTTATGGCAAGGGCATCTGGGCTCCATGCATCCGCTATCACGCCGGGATGTTTTATGTTTTTTCCAACGTCAACGGTGCCGCCCTTCAGGTCTTCCGCTCCAAGTCGGTCGCCGGTCCTTGGGAACGAAACGAACTGCCCGGCAGGCATGATCTGTCGGTCCTCTTCGATGATGATCTTGGCAAGATCTTTGTCATCTCCGGCAACAGCAGCCCATACCCGATCGATGAGATCGCCCCGGACCTCAAATCCTATGTCCCCAATGTCCGCCATCAACTGGTTGTCCCCCAGGGGCAAAGGCTGGGCGAAGGCCACCATCTCTACAAGATTCAGGGCAAGTACATCGACATTTCGGCGATTCCGGGCGGGGCGGTCAATCAGATGGTGGCCAAAGCCGACTCCCTGGACGGCCCTTGGACCGTAACCACCATGGTCGAAGGCGAATCGCTCGGGGTGACATCGGTGGCCCCGGTCCGGGCCGCACCAAACGACCGCGGGCTGTGGCTGCATCAGGGCGGCATGGTGGATACCCCCTCTGGCGAATGGTGGAGCATCATCATGTCCGATCATGGCAGTGCCGGCCGGATGGTTTCACTGGTTCCCATCACTTGGGACCATGGCTTCCCTCTCATCGGTCTGCCCGGCAACCTCCGCAAAGCGCCCAATACCTGGGTCAAACCCGATACTGGCTTTGCGCAGGAACCCAAGCCCGCAATGGTCCACGACGACAACTTCAACGAGGGCAGGCTCAACCCGCTCTGGCAGTGGAACCATGTGCCCGATGACACCAAGTGGTCGCTCAGCGAAATGCCCGGGGTGCTCCGGCTGCATTCGCTCCCGGCGGCGAATTTCTACAACGCCCGCAACTCCCTCTGCCAGCGACCTCCGGCACCCGAGTCCATCATGACCGTCGAACTGGACACCACGGGGATGGTCGCGGGAGACACCGCGGGTCTGGGCTTGCTGAGCGCCGCTTATGCTTGGATCGGGGTGGTGAAATCCACCGGGCACACGGCCTTGCAGATGTTCCAAACCGCCGCCGGTGGCCGGGGTGGCGCCGGTGGGGGACGTCGTGGGGGCGCTGCCGCCAGCCCGGCCGCACCGGCGGTTCTGCCGGAGGCAAGCGTGGCCAATCCCCCCGCACATGTCTGGCTGCGCGTGCACTGCAACTTTGACACCGACCAGGCGGTTTTTAGCTGGAGCCCGGATGGCAAGGCATTCACTGCGTTGGGCAGACCCTTCACCACCGCCTTCCAGCTGACCACTTTTCAGGGAGTTCGTCCTTCCTTGTTCCACTACACCACGTCCAGTCAGCCAGGGGGCTATGCCGACTTTGATAACTACACCGTCGACGAACCACGCGCCCGCGGC
>CAIXIZ010000393.1 GCA_903919625.1 uncultured Verrucomicrobiota bacterium | reverse complement strand
GCGGGCGAACGGAACCCCCTGGGCGACACACTGGTCAATGATCTGGTTGCTCACCTCGGCAAGCCGGTGGACATTGGCCTCGCGGGCGCGGAAGTCGCCACCTTTGATCGTGTCGTAGAAGAGCCGGTAAACGCTGTCGCCGTCGTTCTGGTAGTTTTTCGCGGCGTTGATCCCGCCCTGGGCGGCAATCGAGTGGGCGCGGCGCGGGCTGTCGTGGAAGACAAAGCATTTGACCTTGTAGCCCAGGTCGCCGAGCGACGACGCGGCCGAGGCGCCGGCGAGGCCGGCCCCGACGACGATGACCTCGTATTTCCGCTTGTTGGCCGGATTGACGAGCCGCATGTCCGCCTTGTGCCTGCGCCATTTGTCGGCGAGCGGGCCGGAAGGGGTCTTGGAGTCGAGTGTGGCCATGACGATGGGCGGGCGGGGTTATTTGGCCGGGCCGACTGCGGCGGCGCCGGCCGGGTGAGGCGTCAGCGCACCGGTGAGCACCGCGCCGGGGATGGCGAGGTTGCCTAGAAAATAAAGCGCGCAGGCGAGCGTCACGGCCGCACGGAGCGGGCGCGACCAGCGGGCGTTGCGCCAGCCAAAGGTCTGAAACAGGCTTTCCGCGCCATGCAGCAAGTGGAGTGAGAGCAGGCCCACCGCGAGAATATAGAACGCGGCCACCAGCGGCGGCTGAAACCCGCGCACCACCATGCTGTGCACGTCGAGCACTTCCGCCCCGGCCCGCACGACCGTGAAGCCGAACACCCGGTAGTCATCCGTCATGATGTACCGCCCCAGGTTTTCCTTGAAGGTCGCAGGTTGCGCCACCCCGAGCGTGAAATGCGCGAGGTGATAGCCAATGAACGCGAGCACGATGTAACCGGTCCACCGCATCTGGCGCGAGGCGAACGTCGCCTGAATGGTGTGTTTGACCCCATAGGCCCCGCCGCGGGCCCGGTGATTTTCCAAGGTCAGCACCGTGGCCGCCCAGACATGGATGATCACGCAGGCCAGCAGACCGAGCCGCACGCCCCACAACGCCGGACCCAACGACTGGAGAAAATGGGCGTAACCGTTGATTTTGTCCGGATGCTCGAAGACCTGGAGGTTGCCCACCAGATGGCCGATCACGAAACCGATCAAAACCAAGCCGGTCACCGCCATCAGGAATTTGCGGCCGATGGAGGAGGTGAAAAGCGAAACGACGGGCTTCATCGAAATCAGTGAGGTAGGGTTCGGGGGCCGGATGAGGAAGGCAGACTGCCGCCACTTGACCAGAGCATGGGCGGAATGTAAAGTGGACGGACGTGAGCCGAAAGCCCCGGTCAGGCTTATTAGCGAGCCTAACCCGGCGGAGAAGTCCCGCGTGCGGTGCTCCTCACAGGTGCAGGCCGGCGGACGGAACCGGGCCGCCCGCAGGGGTGACCAGATCCCGGGCCTGCTGGAGCAGCGTATGTTCCTGGGGCAGCAGCTTGGCGGCGGCGGCGAGCCCGAGCCAGCGTTCGGCCTCCCTGGGCTCGCCTGCCAGCGCGAGCAGATTGCCATAAACGAGCGCGGCGCGGGGCGAGTTGGCCAGCCCGGCCTCATGCGGTCGCAGCGCCTGGAGCGCCTCGGTGGCATGACCGGCGCGGAGCATCAGCAAGGCGCCGGCGGCGAGCATCTCGGGGGCGGCGGCGGGTTGCGTGAGTGCGGCGCCGGCCGCGTTCTGCAGCTCCGGATCGGCTTTGTTCAGCACGACATTCAGCCATTGGGCATGAGCCTGCGCGGCCGGGCGCATGGGCTGGGCGCGCGACCACGCCAGGGCAACCTCCCACGCCTCCGTGCTGTCGCTGTCGGCTTCGGCCCCGGCGATGAGGGCACGCCATGCGGGGGTTTCCTCGGGGAAATTTTTGGCGATGCGCCAAAGGGTGTCTTTGGTTGCCTCCGGCCAGTCCCAGGCGCCGCCCAGGCGTTGCAGCACATGCAGCGCGGTCAGTTGGGTTTGGGCCTGGTCCAGTGCGTCCGTCCAGGTGTCCCGGGCGTGATTGGCGCCGGCCCCCTGATGCTGCACATGGGCGGCAAAGGCCAGGGTTGCGATGTTGGCCGAGACCGGGCCCCAGGCTCCATCCCCGACGAGATGTTGCAACTGGATCCAGTCACCCAGTCGCGCCACGCCATCAGCCTGGGCCTGCCGCACCGGTGGCGAGGCCTGGGTTTTCGCGTCCAGTTTGGCCAGCCAGGCGAGGGCCTGGTCTCCCTGGCCGAGATCATTCATCCAGGAGACCAATGCGGCCGCATCGGTGGGCAGCGGATCGGGCTGCGCCAGCATATGGTCGAGCAGGGCGGGCCAGTTGGCCGTGGCAGCGGCCGGGAGCACCTCTTGGGCAACCCGATTCCACCCGGCTTCGGGCGGGGTGACCCGTCCGGCAAACCGCATGAGCTCGATGGTGGCGCGGATGGACAACGGGCCGCCCTGCGCCAGCGTGACGAGCACCTGGCGGGCCGCTGCCGCGGTGGCGGGATCGGTTGAAACCAGCCGCAGGGCGGCCAGGTTGAAACGTGAGCGCAGGTCGTCGGGCTCCAGCTGTGCCATCCGGGTGAGGTTTTGTTCCAGCGCCACGTGGTCGCCCACAAGCAGGGCGAGCCCGGCCGCCAGCCGGACGAACTCCAGGCCACCCTGGCCGGCCGCCGACACGCCCAGGAGCGCCTCACGCGCAATGTCGGGCCGGTTCAGGCGGAGGGCGCAGCCGGCCAGCGCGTAGCGCACCTCGTCACGTTCGGGTTCCAGGGCCACCGCTTCGCGCCAACGGGCCAGCGCCAGCGGTGGGTTGGCCCGTTCGTAAAACTCCGCAAGCTGGCGGCGGGTTTCGAGGTTGCGCGGATTAACCTGCACCGCCTGCTCCAGCAGCAGCTCGGTGCGACGGAAATCATGGGCAAAAAACGCCGTGGCGGCCTCCTGGGAATTGCGCTCATCGGCATGGGACATCCAACGTTCAATCCCCACATAAATCACCGTCGCAAGCACTAAGCCAAGGCAGATGAGGATCAGCCGGCGCCGTTGGGCGGCCACCGGCGCCTTTGCCATGCTTGGATAGCGCGACCAAGGAAATTCAGAAAAAAAGCTCATTTGTCGTAATTAGGGGTTGACCATCCCAGGGTTCATGTCTAGGGGTATTACCCTAGATGAAGTGGATAAGCCAAGTCAACAGAGGATTTTTGCCGCCCGTGCTCGTGGTGGTGGCGAGTGTGTGGTGTTTGCAGCCGATGGCGCAAGCCCAGACCGCGATCACGACCATTTCCACTGCCCTCGCCACCGAAAGCGGCGGCACTTTCCTCACCGGCAGCCACTCCTCGGGAACCGGCGCCGCCAGCGCCAGCTTCAGTTCGACCAACAACGACCTGCAGATCACCAATTTTTTTGCCGGCGGCAACCAGTATCTCTATTCGGCGACCAGCAGCGCCAACGCCACCGCCGCGCTCGTACGGCGCAACGGCACTTCGGTGACCGCCAGCGGCGCGGTCGCCAATGAAAACGGCTTTTCCGTCTGGTATGCGAACACCGGCACAACCTCCACGTTCAGCCTCAAGGGGGCCTATAACACCAGCGCCAACAATGTGCTGCTCGGCAACAATCTCTACGTCGGCTCCGACAATCTTTTCGTCAACAACAACAACCAGACCGCGACGCCCAACCAGAGCAATATCGAGCGCATTGATTTTCTCTATGGTTCGCTGACCACGACCGGCGGCCAGACCACCAGCCTTGGCATCACGGGTTCCTCGATTTTGTTCAGCCTGGCGATGGCAGTTTTTGACCGGGGCAACACCGGTGCCCATGATGCTTTCACCATCGCCCTGATCACCGGCTTCGACGCCAACGGCAACCCCATCTATACCAACAGCAATATCGCCGGCCTCAAGGACATCACGACCACCAGCTCCAGCTATGGCACGGCCACCGCCTCCCCGCTGCTGAGCACGTTCAGCTACACGATCTTTCGCGACGACAACAACGAGGGCAACAATCTGAGCACCTGGGACGCCGACACCGAGACCGGCTCCCAGGCGATCGGCGGCGTGATGTTTTCGCTGGCCGACTTCGGCATCACCGGGGCGCAGATCAACGCCGGCCTGACCATCTACGGCTATTCCGTCATGGCGGCCGACGTGACCACCACGCTGTCCAACCTCGGGGGTGCCAATTATACCAACGCCACCTTTTATCCGACGACGACGAGCGACTCAGGCTCCCTTTCCGGCGGCATCGATCTGGTGGCTGTCAATGGCATCGGCTTCAGCAAAAACCCGGCGCCCGAACCCGCCACCTACGGCGCCTGGCTGCTGGGCGGGAGCCTGGCGATGATGGGCTGGCGCAACCGGCGTCTGCGGCGGCGCGCAGTCACTTGGCCAGCGGTTTGAGGAGGGCAAACTTGCCGCTGGCGGCGGGCGCGATCGATTTGCGCCGGAAAGCGGTGACACGGGCCCCGCCACCGAGCAGATTCGCCAGCGCCGTCTCAAGGTCCGCATGCGGATGGGGGGCATCGGCCACGTAATGGAAATCCCAACGCGACTCGCCGGTCTGGACGAGCGACCAATGCCAGCACCCAAATGATTCCGGCAGCGCGGCATCGATGTCGGCCGGCGACACAAGCGAGCCGTCGGGCCGAAAATACAGGCCGCCCTCGCGGCCCAGCAGCCGGAAGCCGGTCGGCAATTTTTGGACAATGTCACCCGTATGATAGCGCAGCAACGGCATCGCCTCCCGGCCGCGGGTGGTGACGAAAATCTGGAAGACATTGCCCCCGCCCGCCGCGGCGGATTCGGCCGGCCGCGGGCGCCAGGGCACGAGCTCGACGAAGGCATTGGCGTCGATGACCCGCGAGTTGTCGGCAAACGCATCGCCGACAAACAGGTAGCCCGCCTCGGTCGATCCATACAGATCCACCTGGGTGGTGCCGGGAAACGTCTCCGCGAGACGGCGTCCATGCTGGAGGCTGGCCTTGCCGTAGGTGAGGATGATGGTGCGGACGCTGGGGACGGACACCCCGCGCTGGCGCAGGCTGCGGGCCAGCAGGGAGAGATAGACGGGCTCGCCTTCGAGCACCTCGGGGCGCACGGCCTGCAGCTCGACCACGATGCGGTCCCACTCGGCCTCGGGAAAGGCAAACGGGTCGCTCGACAGGTTCAGATAGACCGTGCCGTCAAACCAGCGGTGGGGAAACGGATGGTCCTCGTACGGGCAGAGATTGCTTGAGCAGCCGACGGGCGCGAGCACGCATTTGCGGTGGGCCTGGCCGGCCAGGCCGGCCAGCGCGGGATGCGCGAGATAGGCGCGGCGGGTCTGGGCGTCCCACCAGCCGTCTTCCATGATGACCGTCATCGGCCCGCTGGTGGTGCCGGAGGTGTGCTCATACTCAAATTTTTTCTCGGCCAGTCCGCGCTCAATCACGGCGTAGTCCGGGAAAAACGCCTGGGGGCCGCGGGCCACGATTTCAGTTTTGCTCAGGGCCGGAATCTCGCGGTAACACGCCCATTGCAGCGGCGCGGGATGCAGCGGGAAGCGTTGCGCATAGAGGGGGCTGCGGGCGTAGATCGCGCGCACCTCCGACTCCAGGGGGCCGGGCAGAAACTCGGCCAGGGCGGGACCAAGGGCGGCGGGGTCGTTGGCGAAGGTGGGTGCGGGCATGGCTGGAAGCAGGGAGCGAAGCACAACGGGGATGGATGTCAAATGACCCGGCCGCGTGACCGCTCCGCCCAGACCGGCTCGAACAGGAACAGCGCGTTGAGCACCAAGGCATGGGAGATGTGCCCGGCACGCGCCGCCGCGAGCACTTCGCCCACGGGCGCGGTGGTGACCTCGATTTCCTCGTCCGCGTCCCATTCCTGGGCGGCCGAGCGCACCGCCTCCTCGACGAGCACGAAGTGGCAGCGGTTCGACTGGATCGCGGGATTGGGCCGCACGCTGCCGAGCAACCGGGCGCGGACGCCCGCAAAGCCCGTTTCCTCGCGCAGCTCACGGACGCCGGCCGTCACGGGATCCTCCTTTGGCTCGATCATGCCGCCGGGGATTTCCAGGGAAAAATCATCGATGCCGAAGCGGAACTGCCGCACCAGCACGAGTTCGTCCGCCGGCGTGAGCGCCAGGACATTGCACCATTCCGGCGCATCGATCACCACGAACTCCCGTTCCAGCGCGCGGGCCGGATGGCGGTAGCGCGCCGCCCGCAGGTCGAAGATGCGCGTGCTGGCCAGCGTTCTCACGCCGAGCTTTTCCCAGCGGGCCGGAGGGTGGTGGTGCGGAGGGCTGCCCATCGGGGGAGGAAATAAAAACGCCTCCTGGCCGCAGGGCGAGGAGGCGTGGAGATTGGTGAGGCGCCGGGAGAAAATTATTTCTTCACCGGAAGCTTCAGTTTCTGGCCGATCTTGAGCTTGTTCCATTCCACCCCGGGGTTGACGGCCATGAGGTCGGCGAGCTTGACGTTGTTTTCCTGGGCAATCTTGGTGCCGCTGGTATCGCCCGCCTTGACGATGTATTCCCCGGGGCCGGCCACGACGTTTTCGCTGGATTTTCCGGCGGCCGCGGGCTTTTTGGCGGCGGCCTCCTTGATGGCCTGCACATCGGTCTGCAGGCTTTCGATGGCCGTCTTGTAACCGCCGAAAGTGGCGGTGATTTTGCCGACCAGGTCGGAGTAGGACTGGTTGGCCGCGGCCGCCTTGGCGGCGGCATCGTTGGCGGTGGCCGCCACATTGTCGATCTTGTCCACCTTGACGGCCTGATCCGCCAGCGTGTGGTTCACGGTGGAAATTTTGGCGAGGGCGACGCCGGAAAGGATGAGGGCAAGCGCGCCCACGACCATGCCCGCCATCGGCAGGATGCTGCTGTTGCTGTCACGTGAAATATTGTCCATGTAAGTTGAAGGTTTGAGCCGTGACCCTGAGGGAAAAAATTGGCGATGCAAGCAGAGATTGAAACGAGTTTTTCACAATTGTTAATCGGGGCCGACGGACAAGGATGAGTTGACAGCCGCAAGGGCGGTGTGACTCTGTCCAGTCGGCGGGGTGTAGCTTAGCCTGGTAGAGCGCCTGGTTTGGGACCAGGAGGTCGCGAGTTCGAATCTCGCCGCCCCGACCATTTTTTGGGCCGTTGGTTTACTTGGGCAGGCTGGGCGCAGCGGGGAACGCGAGCGCGTCCGGGGTGGCGGCTTTCGGCGCCGGGGGCGCCGGGGTCGGGCTGGAGGAGGAGGCGGTTGCGGCTGCCGGAGTCTGACGGGCCTGGAGCGAGAGCGCCAGTTCCACGACCGGACTGTTCCGATTGGGGTCCAGATTGATGACCTGCTCAACCAGCGGGCCGACTTCATCGGCATGGCCGGCTTCGGCCGCCTGGGCTGCGAGATCATACGCGGCGGCCGCCCGGATGGCCTTGGGCATGGTGGCGGAGCCGACGATTTGCCGGAGCGCGGCGAGTGCCGGGGCGGTCTGGCCGGCCTCCAGTTGCGCGGCGGCCGCGCCCAGCTGTGCGCGCGGGGCAAACGGGGTGTCCTTCAGGAGGGGCAGGGCCTGTTCATAGCCGGACTGGGCCTCCGGGAACCGGCCGGCCGTATAGGCGTTGTCGGCGAGACGAAGCTGGGCGACGCCGGCAAGCGCGTGGCCGGGATGCTCGGTGATGAAGCTTTTCAAGGCATTGTCCGTGGTGGCGGCGGCATAGGCTTCGCCAATGGCCAGCTCATGCTGGGCCGCGATGTGACCATAGGCCTCCCGGCCCACAATGAGCAGCGCGATGGCGGCGACAGCGGCCAGCACGAGCCGGGAGTTGTGTTCCCAGAACAGGCGCAATTTGTCCTCCAGGCCGGGGGCGATGTAATTTTCGTCCACGGGGACGAGGTTGCGGTCGTCGCCGGTGGCTTTCGGTTTCTGGGGGATGGCAGGCATGGTCGGAACGGAGGGATTTGGGCTTGGAAAACGGCCACGAAAGCAAATCCGTGCGCTCATGTCCATGCCCGAAATTATAGGTTGGAGACGCATTGTTCGGTGGTCTATGTAGGTCGGGGTTTATCCCCGACATGTCGGGGGGCGACCGGCAATTTTCCAAATGCGTCCCTGTCCATTACCCGGTGGAATGCCCTGCCAAACGGCCCTTTGCCGCGGTGTTTGCGGTTGCCGGCCGGTCCATCAGGCGCGCGTCCCGGAAATGCCCTGGCGCCGGGGTCGGACTGGGCTGCCGCTCAGTCAAACACCACGGTCTTGTTGCCATAGACGAGCACGCGGTTTTCCAGGTGCCAGCGCACGGCCTGGGCCAGCACGGTTTTTTCGAGGTCCCGGCCTTTGCGGATGAGATCCTCGACGCTGTGCCGGTGCGTCACGCGCGCCACATCCTGCTGGATGATCGGACCGTCGTCGAGCACCGCCGTCGCATAGTGGGCGGTGGCGCCGATGAGCTTCACCCCGCGGGCGGCGGCCTGATGGTAGGGTTTGCCGCCGGCGAACGCGGGCAGAAACGAGTGATGGATGTTGATCACGGGCCGGCCGGCCTTGTCCAGGAAATCCGCCGAGAGCACCTGCATGTAACGGGCGAGCACGATCAGCTCCACGTCGAGCTGGCGGAGCAGCGCGAGCTGCCGCGCCTCGTCGGCGGGTTTGGTGGCGGCGGTGACCGGAATGAGGTGAAACGGCAGGCCGTAGCTGCGCGTGGCGGCCTCCAGGTCGGAGTGATTGGAGACAATGGCCACGATGTCGCCGGCCAGCTCGCCGGCCTTTCCCCGCAGGATCAGGTCGTGGAAACAGTGGTCGAATTTCGAGACCAGGACCGCCACGCGCGGCCGCCGCGTCGAGGAGGCGACGCGGGCGGTCATGCCGAGCGATTCGGCAAACGCGCGGAACACCGCCGCATCGGCCGCCGCACCGCCCGGGGCGGAGGCCCATTCGACGCGCTGGAAAAAAATGCCCGCCTCGGTGTCGCTGTGCTGGTCGGCATGAAGGATGTTGCCGCCGCGCTCAAAGATCCAGCCGGAGACGCGCGCCACGAGGCCGGGCCGGTCGGGGCCATGCATGAGGGCGACAAGGGAGGTGGAAGAGGACATAGGCCGCCAATCTTGCCAAACCCCCGCACCCCGCGGCAACCGCAAACATTGGCGGCCAGGCCGGTTCAGCTGCCCGCCCGGCGCCGCCCACCCGACGGTGCCCGCCCGGTGGTGCCTGCGCCGCCGCTGCCGGTCCCGGCGCCACGGCAGGAACACCGCCCCGCGTCCCCCCGGTGCCCCCAATCGCATTGTCACTTAATACGTGACACTTGCCTGGGGAGCAAACGCACCCTTCGCCCCAGATCATTGTCACGTATTAAGTGACAATGCCCCGAGGCGGTTTGCCGGAAGTGCAACCTATTGATCGGTCTTGTAAAATTAGGGAGACGCACGAATCCGTCCCGGCTGTCCCGGGCCGGGGTGGTCTTCTTCGCGTAGCCCGCTTTGGGAAAAGCGGGAATCTGCGGCAGCAGGTTGCATTGGGGGTGGAGGCTGGCGGGTGGCACCGGCTCACCATGAACCGTGTCCATTGGATGTGCTCATGGTGGGTGCCGGCTCCGTGGGCTCGGCGTGCGCTTACTTTATCCCTCGGCTCGGGTTTCTTGGCCACGTCGACGTGGTGGACTTGGACAAAATCGAAATCGAAAATCTCGATCGGTCACCTCTCTTCGAGGCCCAACACGACGGGCAGGCAAAAGCCACCGTTGTCGCCGACTACCTCATGGCTCGTGGCGTCTCAGCCACTCCTCATCCGCTCACATGGAACGCATTTGTGCAGGCCAATCCGACCTTGCTGCGCAAACACGACGCTTGGCTGGCGCTGGCTAACGAGCACGGTGTCCGTCGCTCCATCAGTCAAACTATCCGCCCGTAACGCTCCAGGCCTCGACGGGCCGCAACTGGGGAATCCAGTTCGGCCGTCACATCCCGTTCGTCGACGACTGCCAGCTCGACCGCTTTCCAGAGGAGCCCGCCGGCCCGCTCATTTGCGCCGCCGGTTCTGTGAAGCTGGCGTCCGGCAAACAAATCGACGCGGCGCTGCCGTTCTCGTCCTACACGGCCGGGCTCTTCGTCACGGCAGCCATCGCGAAGATGGCCGTCGGCAAACTCCCTCACGGCCCCAACATGGCCCTCCTTTCTTTCGAGCCTGCGTTCAACCTCATGACCATGAATCGTCGCGCGGCAGAGACGTGCGCCTGCCAAAAAATGATCCGGCCCGTCTGGGAAAAGAGATGGAGCCCTGCCTCCGTGCGTCTCTGCGCGGAGCCGAGCAACAGCGCCAAGTCTCATGGAGCGGGCAAGAAAAAGCCCCTCGCAAGAGGGGCTGGCTAAACTTTGCTGTCAGGCGGTGGCCTCGGCGGGCTGGGCCGCCATGTCTTCCGGGACAATCCCCAGAATTAAGTTGGCGGCTTTCTGGGCTTTGCTTGCCGCCACGATCACCAGCTTGGGATCAGCTTTCAGGGCTTTGATCCAGTTGGCGACGTAGGCGGCCTGATTTTGGATGACATCGTTGTCGAGGCCACAGTGGGCGCAGAGAAAAGCTGAGGTCATTTCTGCCACAAGCTCCTCCCGCGAATACAGGTCATCCCCATACCGTTTGCCGAAAGCACGGTTCAGGCGTTTGGGCGCACCGGTGGCGTGGGCCATTTCGTGAAAGAGCGTCCCGTAATACTCCGCCGGGGAGTCGAAACTGTCCCGGCTGGGCATTTGGATTTCGTCCTCCTTGACGGCGTAGCTGGCGCGGGCCATGCCATGCAGGATGCGCGGGCCGTCAGGCCACAACGCAACCACGGACTCTGCTGCCTCCGATGGCATGAACTCCGTCCCGGACCGCTTCGGCACTTCTGGGAACTGGATGCCTTCAATCTGCGAGGCATTGAACACCGTGTAGAACCGCAGCATGGGCACCTTCTTGACTCCAACCGGCTGCACCCGTGCGAGGCGATACTTCCAGCGAGGCCAGCACCTTGAAGTCAGGGCCAAACGTGGCCGCGAGCTGGCGGTCACCGCGCAACGTGGCGAACAACCCCCGGCCCAATTCCCCGGCGACCCAATGGGCGAGCGGGAGATGGTTGGTCCCACCGTGGCCGCAGGCATGGCCGATGACGATGTTCTGGTCGTCCGAAATGGGGCGGATGTCTGATTCCTTGGCTGGCAACTCCTCCTCGCAGAGATCGGTGGTGAGCCCCAATTTGGCGGGCTCGGGAATCCAAGGCCCGCCGTAGCCGGCGTGCCGATAGGCCTCGCGGACGATCTGCGCGATGTCCAGACGCGCGGGGCCGGTCGCAATCCGTCCGTCAATGAAGACGCACCCGCGATGGACGGCGACCTCCACGCCGACGAGCGAGTCGGATTTCTGCCGGAGGGCGGCGGTGACAATATCAATTCAGACTGCCGTCGCCGTGGAGTTCCCCTCGTTCAGCCTCCTGAAGGGGAAAGGCTTCTTCCGTGGAAAGGCTGAGGATCTTCTCATCGTCAAGATCGCGACCGACCGGGAACAGGCTGTCTATCAGCTCGCTTCGGCGCTGCGCGCGGCGTTGGATCAGGAAGGCATCGGCGTCGAGCATGATGGACGCTACAACCGCGTCACAAGCTGATCACCCCAGCGCAAATTCTGGCGGGGCGTGGCAGGCCGGGCTATCGTTGCGGCCGTGATGAACACCGGCTGCCCATCGTGGGCGACCTTCCGTCCTTCATCGTAACACCAACCCGCTGCCGCGCCAAAAGGGGCGGGCTGGGGCTGTTTTCCAAAAGGCCAACGGCGGTTGGGCCGGAAGTCTGCCGTTGGGATCGCTATTTTGGCTGCCGGGGATCGAAGCCAAGCCATGCGACAATCCGCGCACGGGCCTTGCTGGTGGGCTGGTGGCGGTTGCCCTCCCAGCAAACGAGGGTTGCCAGCCAAACCCCCATTTGGTTAGCAACTTGCCGCTGCGTCAGGCCAAGCTCGGCCCTCCTTTTGTGGAGGTGTTCGCCGATGGTCTTGGGGTCGGTGGGCAGAGGAGACCTGACGATGCTGGCAACCCTGCACCAAACCGGCCTTTTGACCATAATTTTACGTTCACAAATACCCAACAACTCACAGAACGTGCTGAAAACCGAGCTCACCATGAAGCAAATCAACCCGGTGACAGCGCCTTTGAGCAGAAGCTGACGAGCCCCTGATTGGATTTCGGTTTGCAGAAATCCCAGGCTGCACGGCATGACGAAAGCCAGCAGGGCGAGAAACAGGGCGGGGAGACCGTGCTCCACGGCGAACCACAGGTAGCTGTTGACCATGCCGCCCACGCCAAAGGTGGAGGCGGGATTTTGAAACCATTGCATGAAGGCGAGACCGGAATTGCCCGAACCCCAGCCCGTGAGCGGGGCATAGCGCAGCATGGAAAGTCCCCCGGACCAGAGTTCGAGCCGGTTCACGGCCGAGGCATCGCCCTCCGCCACACTGGCAAACCGGCCGAGCACTCCGTTGCTGCTGGCCGCGATGCCCAAGATTATCAGCCGCAGCAGGAGGTGTTGCCGGGAAACTGACGGTTTTGGGCCGTTGTCGCCAAGCCGCGGAAAAACCAATCCGTAAACCACCACGCTCACGGCCCAGGCCAGCACGGCGCCGCGGGAAAAGGTCCAGACTAGCATCAGGCCGAGAAGAATTTCCGCCAGCCAGGTCAGATATACACCGCCGCCACCCTTTTGGGTCTTAAGGTCCGTCAGCACCCAGATCAACGGCAGCAGGCAGACGATGACGGCAGCGGCAAAATTCGGATTCTGCCAGCCATAGGACAGCCGATGGACTCCGTGATAAAGGAATTCTGACTGAAGGGTGGGCAAGTGTGGTGGGGAAGATGCTCCTGGTCCAATGCGATGGCACGAATGCAGGGAAAAGCCGCATCGGCAAGCCTATTCTAAAAGGGGTCAGGCCGATTTTTGTTAGTTTTTATCCTATTCTAGCCACTCCAGTAATCGAGTAATCAATCAATGCCCATATGCATTTATCCGGTCAGCATGGCCTCGACTTACCTTAAAACCTTCTTATATCCAGATGAATAAAATTCTTTTCTTATTCTCTTATATTTACTTACCAAATTATTCCAGCCATATATCCTCCTGGCACTCAGTCATTGCTCCGACATAAACCATCTGGC
>CAIXIZ010000392.1 GCA_903919625.1 uncultured Verrucomicrobiota bacterium | reverse complement strand
TGGTCGCGCGGCCTGCTCCCGCAGGACACCATTGACCTGCTCGAGCAGGAACGCGAAGTCCCCGTCGAGGTGCCGCGCGGCGGCCGGATGGACTGGACGCCCGTCCGTGCGAAAATCGCGAAGCAGGGCATGCGCAACAGCAACGTCCTCGCCATTGCGCCCACTGCGACCATCTCGAACATCACGGCGACCTCGCCCTGCATCGAGCCGACGTACAAGAACCTCTTCGTCAAATCCAACCTCTCCGGCGAGTTCATCGTCCTGAATCCGTACCTCGTGAAGGATCTCAAGGCACGCGGACTCTGGAACCAGGAGATGATCGACAACCTGAAGTATTTTGACGGCGAGCTGGCCGACATTCCGGCCATCCCCGACGACCTGCGGCAGAAATACCTGACGGCCTTCGGCATCGAACCCAAGTGGGTGATCGAGTCCGCCGCGCGCCGGCAGAAATGGATCGACCAGTCGCAGTCGGTGAACCTCTGGCTGGCGACGCCCGACCTGAAAGTGCTCTCGCATATGTACCGCCAGGCCTGGCGCACCGGACTGAAGACGACCTACTACCTCCGCACCCTCGGCGCCTCCGGCATTGAGAAGGCGACGGTGGCGTCGAAGGCGGAAGTCCGCGGCCACGCCGGCAGCGTCAACGGACTGGCCGGATCTGCCGCCGCACCGAGCGCAGACCAAATTGAGGATCTCAAGTCCGAGATTTCCCCTCCCGCCACGCGGACCTATACCGCCGCCGAAAAAACCGCCTGCTCCATCGAAGCCATGCGCAACGGCGGCGAGTGCGAGGCGTGTCAGTAAGCTCTCATGCCCCCGGCTTCTCTGGCTCACGCTGACCTTTCCCGGCGCAAGTTCCTCGCCCTGTCGGGCGCGGTGCCTGCTGCGCTGCTGGCCCAGTCCGTCACCAGCCGCGCGCTGGCGGCGACGGCGGCGGCTCCCGCTGCTTTGGCCACGCCGGGCCCGGCCAGGAAGATTCCCATCGGCCTCGAGCTCTACTCGGTGCGCGCCGCGCTGGCCCGGGATCTCCCCGGCACGCTGCGCGAGGTGGCGAAGATCGGCTACGGTCTCGTTGAGTTCTATGCGCCCTATTACGACTGGACCATCCCTTACGCGAAGGAGGTCCGCACGCTGATGGACGACCTCGGGGTGCGCTGCTACTCGACGCATAACCACATCGAGTCGTTCACGCCCGGCACGACCATGGCCAAGGCCATCGAGCTCAACCAGATTCTCGGCGCCAAGATCCTCGTGCTCGCCACCGCCCCGAACGGGACCAACGGCGCCGAAGGCTGGAAACGCCTTGGCGCCACGCTCACGGCGACCGTGGAGATGCTCAGGCCCCACGGCCTGACCGCCGGCTTCCACAATCACCAGACCGAGTGGGTGAAGATTGACGGCGACCTCCGCATCATGGATGTGCTCGCCGCCAACACGCCGAAGGAATTCGTCCTGCAGTTTGACGTTGGCACCTGCCTGGAGGCCGGCGCCGACCCCATCGCGTGGATCAAGGCGAACCCCGGCCGCATTCGCAGCGTCCATCTCAAGGACTGGGCGCCCGGCACACCCGCGCAGGAAAAAGGCTACCGCGTGCTCTTCGGCGAGGGCGTGTCGCCCTGGAAGGAGATCTGCGCGGCGGCGGAATCCGTCGGCGGCGTGGAGTATTATCTGATGGAGCAGGAGGGCAGCCGCTTTTCGGAGTTCGAGACCGCGCAGAACTGCCTCGCAAGCTGGAAGGCCTTCAGGGAAAAAACCTGACCGCAGAATTTTCCCGCCGGGCACCAATGGGGTCAGGCTGACTTTTGTCAGCCTGCAACTTTATTCATCAGGATGATTGAGGAGCCAGAATCATTCAGGCCTCGGCTTCCGTACGGCGCCCTTTCTTTGTGACCCTTTGTGCCTTTTTGTGGCCAATCCTCCGATAATTCGCGTCCATTGACGTCCATTCGCGGTTGAAATCATCAACCCGATTGCCCGCTCGACTCCCCGGCAGTTCCCGGTTATCTGTCCTGCCAGCGGCACGCGGCTTTGGAGTTTCGCGCCCACCCCTCTTTCATGAAAATCAAATCGGCTGTTTTTACGGTGAGCGCGCCCGACCTCGTGTCGTGCCCGCCGGCGTCGCGCCCGGAGTTCGCCTTCATCGGCCGGTCCAACGTCGGCAAGTCCTCCCTCATCAATCTGCTGGCGGAGCGGCGGCAGCTGGCCATGGTCTCCAACACCCCGGGCAAGACCAAGCTCATCAATTTTTTCCTGATCAACGACACCTGGAGCCTCGTCGACCTGCCCGGCTACGGCTACGCCAATGTCACCAAGGCCACCGAAGAGGGCTTTCAGCGCGCCATCATGGACTATCTCACGGAGCGCCCCACCCTCGCCGGCGTGTTTGTGCTGATCGACTCCCGCCTCCCGCCCCAGGCCATCGACCTGGAGTTTCTGGACTGGCTGGCCCTGCACTGCCCCGTGCCCTCGGCGCTGGTCTTCACCAAATCCGACAAGCAGTCCCCCACGGCGACCCTCGCCAGCACCGGACAGTTTCTCCAGCGCGTGGCCAAAAGCCGGCATGGCCCGCAAAAACATTTCACCACCTCCTCCAAAACCAAACACGGTCGGAAAGAGCTGCTCGATTACATCGCGGAAGTCCTGGCGACCGCCGACGTAATTGCACCCGACCGGGTCTCGCTGCGCCGACAACCCAGGTAGATTTTGGAATTTGGCTTTTCGATTTTGGAATATTTAATTCAGAAACCAGGAAGCTAGGAATCGGAGGGCGGATCGTTTTTTGGTTTCATGGCTTCTGAATTCATAATTTGGATTGCGGAATGCGGAATGGGCAAACCTCCGACTACCGGATTCAGGTTGTGTGTGCTGACGGTTCGGTCGAGCCGGAGCCAGCTTAACGAGCTGGCCTACAACCAGACCGTACGCCTCGGGTAAACCGACCTTGTAGGCCACGTCGTCGACGTGGCAGCCAGCTCAACGAGCTGGCCTACAGCCGGACGGTTCGGCCGGACGCAATTCGCGTCACTTCGCGTCCATTCGCGGTAAAATATGCCCGGTCCGTATCAGGGCAGCAGCGGCAGACCGGGCCCAATCGGGGTGCCATCCGGCCGCAGTCTTTTGTCATCCGGGCGCTGGCCCCGTTCGCCGGGACGGAGCGCGGCATCGCCCGCTTTGTCCTTGTCGTTCGGCGGCTGGCCCCGTTCGCCCGGCCGCGGGACGACGTCCCCAGGTTTGTTTCGCTCATTTGGCAGTCTGGGATCAGCAGCCGGAGGGAGCGTTTCCCGCGGGGGACGGATGGGATTGCGATCCCGGGGCGGCAACTGGGCTGGCGGAGGAAGATCCTTGGGCGGCACGAGGTCGGGCTTGTCCCTGGGTGGAACCAGCGCAGGTGCGGCGGCGACCGGAGGCGCCGGAGGCAAGGCCGGTTGCGCGAACTGGTTCGGGAGACCGCGGTTGGGCAGGCGCGGCGGCGAAGGCCGGGTGAAGTCACGGGTCGGCGGAGCCGAATTGAACGGAGGGTTGGGGCCGGGCGCACCGCGGCGACGGTCATCGGGCCGGGGTGCCGGCGGACGGGCCGGGCTGGCCGTAAGCGGGGCAGGCCGGGCAACTTCCACCCGCGGACGGGGCAGGCCGGGACGCGGCGGCGGGGCGTGAAACGGCGGCGCCTGCCACCTCTGCCGGGGCGGTTCGAAGCGGTCGGACGGCCGGTTGAACACCCTGACCGGATTCAGCCATTCGCGCATCGGCCGCGGATCGCGGCGACGATCCACCACCCAGATGGTGCGGACGTTCCAGTCAAACTCGTAGGTCAGCCAGATCCCGGCCTGGCCCACCACGATGAAAGTGATGACCGGACCATAATACACCGGCTGCCGGTAATAAACGATGAATGGATCGTAGACCGGCACATAGATGGCACCGCCGAACGCGTGCTCACGGTCGAGGTGCTCGTGAGCCGGCTCGACGGCGAGGAGACGCGCCACAGGGCCCCCCCCGGCAC
>CAIXIZ010000391.1 GCA_903919625.1 uncultured Verrucomicrobiota bacterium | reverse complement strand
GCATGGTTTTTGCCGATGCGGGTCTGCCGGAAGAAGACCGGGCCGCGATCTTCGAGCCAGATGGCGAACGCCGCGGGCAGGATCTCTGTGTCGCATTGGGTGTGGAAAATGCGGCCGGCCGACTCCAGCTGCGCGCGTAACTCGCGAAAGTTGTAACTCGCCCCGTTAAAGCCGATATGCCAGCGCCCATCCGGCGTGCTCATGGGCTGGTGGCCGTTGGCCGGGTCAAAAATGGCAAGGCGTCTCATGCCCAGCGTGGCCGGCCCCCATGAACCGTCGCCGCCATCGTCCGGACCACGATGCAACATGGCGGCATTCATCCGTGCGACCGCCGCCGCACGCGTGGCGGGATCCTCCGTGGTGCTGACAAATCCGGCTATGCCGCACATGTTGACATGGGATTAATCACTGGAATGGCGAAAGCTTCGCCCCGTCGCTTCCGGCAGAAGCAACCGGGTGCCAGGCAAATGGATGAGATCAATCGAGGCAGTAATCAGCTAGGGGTTTAACCCTAACAAAGGTAAAGAGAGCCAACCCCGCCGCGTGGCGCAATGCCTTTGTCGGCATTGGGGAAAGCAGGCTCATGGAGCGCAGATGGACATGGCGATGTCGCGAGACACATCGGCCGAGAAAAGTTTCTCCACCAATGACAAGCCGAAGTCCAATGCCGTACCTGCACCGCGCGAGGTAATGATACGGCCGTCGGTCACCACGCGGTCAGCGGTCAGGATGGCAGGCAGTTCGTTGGCGACGGAGAAATGCGCTGTGTATCGGCGGCCGGACAGCAAACCGGCATCGTGCAAAACTGTCGGCGCGGCACAGATTGCCGCCAGCCAACGTCCCAGCCCCTCGTGGCGCAAGACGGTGGCACGGACCCGTGGGTCGGATCGCAAGTGGCGCACTCCAGGTCCGCCCGGAAGCATCAGCGCGTCGAAGGTCTTTTCGCCGACGGCAGAGAGGGTGGTGTCGGCATGCATCGTCAGGCCATTGCGCCCCGTAACGTGGATGCCCTCGCCGAGCGCCGCCGTCGTGACCTCGGCTCCGGCGCGGCGCAGGAGGTCAACCGGGGCAACCGCCTCCAATTCTTCAAATCCCTCGGCCAAAATGACGAGAACGGTGGGCATAGGGGAGTTGAACCCATGGATGGGCGCGAAGGAACACAATTTTTGAAGGACTGCGGTACAGATGGAGCCAAACCGCCACTATGATTTTTTGTGCTATTTCGTCTTTTTTGTGGCCAACTGCCGGGATGAATCATTCCGGCAAACGGCTGGTCGTTTTCGGCGCAGGTTACGTCGGCTCCGAGGTTGCTCGGCAGGCGGTCGCGCGCGGTCTGCACGTCACCGCACTCACGCGCAATCCCGACCAGGCCCGCGTCTTGGCGATGGCCGGCATCGAGACAGTTGTGGCCGACCTCGCCGATTGCGGCTGGCACCGGCACATCGCCGGCGCGCCCGATCTGATATTGAACAGCGTCAGCTCCGGCGGCAGCGGCATCGCAGGCTACCGCCACAGCTACGTGGAGGGGATGCGCTCCATGCTGGCATGGGCGATGCGGAGCGAATCGAATGATGCCGGGGGCAAGACCGCACCCCTGGCCGGAACCATGGTCTATACGAGCAGTACTTCGGTTTATCCCCAAGGGGATGGCGTACTGGTCGACGAATCTGCACCAGTTGCCGGGAACAGCGCGACGTCCCATGTGCTGGTCGAAACCGAAAATATGTTTCTCGCCGCATCCGGCATGAGCGGGCGTCGCGCATTTGTCCTCCGGCTCGCGGGCATCTATGGTCCGGGGCGGCACCACCTCCTCGATCAGTTGCGGGCGGGCGTCACCGCCTTCCCCGGACACGGCAATCTCCGGCTCAACCTGATTAATCGCGATGACATCTGTGCGGCAATTTGGGCGGCGTTTGCCGCCCCACCGCAAATTGCCGGTGGCGCTTTCAATGTCGCCGATGATGGCGCAGCCAGGAAAGCCGAGGTCATGGCCTGGCTCGCCACGCGCGTGGGCCAGCCACCGCCGCAGTTCACGGGTGAACCAGCACCAAACGGACATCGTGCCGCTGCGCCAGATCGGGTAATTGCGAATGAAAAGCTCAAACGCGTGCTCGGCTGGCGGCCCTTGTATCCGACCTACCGCGAGGGCTACACCGCCATTTTGTCCACTTAGGAGACCCAGCCCGATGGAGGGCGCCAACCGCAGGCAAAAATGCTTCCCCTCCCCCAGCCCACCGCCCACGCTTCCGCTTTTGCCATGCTCACCCCCCGCAACATCCAGCTCATCGGCCAGGAGGTCGCCATCGTCTGGAGCGACGGGATGGAAACTTTTTTTCCAATGGGCAAATTGCGCGCGGCCTCGCCCAGCGCCGAAACCGCCGGAGAACGCGATATTTTTGGCCATCAATATGGCGGCACCGGCAGGCATGATTTCTCCGGCGTGACGGTACAGGGCTGGGAACAGGTCGGCAACTACGCGCTGCGCTTCAACTTCAGCGACGGCCATAATACCGGTCTCTATGCCTACGACTACCTGCGCCGGCTTGCCCTGTCCTGGGGCTGAAATTGGCGGCCAAATCTGCCGGCCCCCCGCCGGTGCCGGACCGCCCGGGCCGGGCTACAATGCCAGTTCTGGCCGCAACCGCGCATACCCGGCCGCATAATCGGCAAATGCGCGTTTCAGCCGTGCCGTGACCGTCCCTTCGCCCACCTGGTAGCCGGTCGCATCGATGGCGCGGACCGGCTGCACGTCGCGGGTCGTGGAGGTGAGGAAACATTCCTGATATCCCGCGAGTCCCGACGGCAACACAATCTCTTCTCGAATGGCGAGACCCGCCGCGAGCGCGATCTGGTCCAGCAACAGCTGTCGCGTGATGCCGCCGAGGATGCCAGCCGTCAGCGGCGGCGTGATCACGGCGCCGGCGCGGACAAAACCGAGATTGCACACGGCAGCCTCGGTCACCTCACCCGCCAGATTGGTGATCACCACCTCATCGGCTCCACGCGCGCGCGCTTCGCGCAGACAAAGTATGTTGTTGAGATAGTTGCCCGTCTTCCATGCCGGATTGAGCGCGGCAGGCGGATTGCGGTGCAGTTCCGATGCCAGCGACAGCCGCAGTCCGGTGCGCAGCATTTCGGGGGCGGGTACCGCCAGCTTTTGCACCAGGATCACAAAATCCGCTCCATCCGCCAGCGCCGGATCCAACCCGATGGGGCCGCCTCCACGGGTGATTTGCAGACGCACATAAACCTCACCCGCATCGCGGGTCGCCGTCCGCCAGGCCGCCACCGTGCGTTTGATTTCGTCCAAACCATGCGGTGCGTCCAACGGCAGCCCAAGATACAGCGCCTTCGCCGAACGCTCCAGGCGGGCCCAATGTTCCTCCCAGGCGAAAAGCACGCCGTGGTAGGTGCGCCAGACTTCGTAAATCGCGTCACCATATAAAAAGCCGCGGTTGAGCGGTGCGACCGACGGTTCGTGGGCCGGGTGAAGCCGGCCATTGGTGCTGGCCTGGATGTAAGGTGCGCTCATGGGATGCAACCGCGACGCCAACACAGCGCGCCCCCGCCGCAAGCGTTAATAAAAAACGCCTCCGTCACCGGGTGACGGAGGCGGCGGAAAGAAGCGGCCAACCGGTTCAGGAAGCGGTGCGGGTTTTGACCAGACCGAATTCTTTTTTGATGTTCTGCACACTCTGCACCGAAACGCCCAACGACTTGGCGATGGCAGAGCCGGACTCGCCGGATTCAACCGCCGCCTTCACCTGGGCCTTGATCTCGGCTGTAATTTTGGCCCGTTTGCGTTTGCGCGGACGGCCCGGCTTGCCCTGCCGCTTGGCCTTACGTTTGCCGCCGGCAGCCTGTTTAAGAGCCTTGATAAAAGCCTTCAGGCTTTCATAGCCATATTTCTCCGGAAGGGACGCCAATGCGGCCTCGCGTTCAATCATCACCCGGGCCTCCAGTTTGGCGGCCTGTGCTTTAAGTTCTGCCAGTGCTTTGATTTTGTCGGTAACCATAGGAGTGCTAAACAAGCAAATTATCCCCACCAATAGCAAGCCTATTGATTAACCATATGCCAAAACATTTGTCAGCTTAAGCAGGGAGAACGTGCTCTGGAACCTGAATATTTCTCACCGCTTGCAACTGACGTCGGACCAGCGTGTCATGAGAGAGATGTCCCGCCGTAATTCCTCCGCTGCCCTAACGCTGTTGGGCGCCGTCCTGCTGCTGATCGGCCGGCTTGCCGCCGCTGTGCCGGTGCGGGACATTGCGCCGGGACCGTACAAACCCAACTGGGATTCAATTGCCCAAACCGCTTGTCCGGAATGGTTTCGCGATGCCAAACTCGGTCTTTGGGCGCGGTGGGGTCCACAAAGCGTGCCAGCACGGGGCGATGATTATGCCCGCAATCTCTATCTTTCCGCCCTCGATGTCCGCACCGGCAAAGCCCATCCGGATTTTACCTACCAGGTCGAGCACTACGGGCCGCCTTCGCAAACCGGTTTCAAGGATGTCATCCGATCATGGACGGCGTCGAGGTGGGAACCGGACAGTCTCATGGCGCTCTATCGTCGCGCCGGTGCCCGCTACTTCGTCGCCCTGGCCAATGACTCCGACAATTTTGACTGTTATAACTCGAAATACCAAAGCTGGAACTCCGTGGCGGTCGGCCCGCACCAGGATATTGTCGGCCGCTGGGCCGAAGCCGCCCGCGCCGCCGGCCTGCACTTTGGCGTAAGCGTCCATGCCGCCCGGGCATGGACCTGGTTTGAGCCCGCGCAGGGCAGCGATCACACCGGCCCGCTCGCGGGCCGCTCCTACGACGGACGCCGCAACCTGTCCGACGGCCTCGGTCTGTGGTGGAACGGCCTCAATCCCCAGGAACTCTATGCGCAAAATCATCCCCTCGGGGCGCCGCCCGATGACGCCTATATCACCAAATTTTACCTGCGCACCAAGGATCTCATCGATCATTACCAGCCCGATCTGCTTGATTTTGACACGGTCAGTCTGCCCTTTGGCGAAGCCGGGCTCAGTCTTGCCGCGCATTATTATAACACGGGCCTCATGGTCCATGCTGGGAAAGCCGAAGTCGTGCTCAATGCCCACCAACTCCAGTCCGACCGCCGCACCGCCGTCGTGGAGAGCTACGAACGCAGCGCCAGCGACCGACTGATGCCCGACCCCTGGCAAGCCGAGACCAGCATCGGCCAGTGGCAGTACAAGACCGGCCAGCCCTACAGATCCGTCACGCAGATCGTGCGGATGCTGGTCGATGTCGTGAGCAAAAATGGCAATCTGCTCCTCGACCTGCCGTTGCGGGGCGACGGCACCCTCGATGACGACGAACAGGTCTTCCTCAACGGCCTCGGCCAATGGATGGACAGCAACGCCGAGGGATTGTACGGCACCCGGCCGTGGAAAATTTTTGGCGAAGGCCCCTCGCCCCCGCCACCCGCCATTCTGGCCGACGCCCGCGCCACTTACACCCCGCAAGACATCCGGTTTACCCAGACCAAAGACGGCCGCATGCTGTACGCGTTCTTTTTCGGCTGGCCGCCGGACGGCAAACTGACGGTCAGATCGCTCGCCCAAACGGACACCGGATCGGGCATGTCCGGGCCTCGCCTCGCCTCGCTCACCCTTCTGGGCTCGCGGGAAGTCATACCGTGGACCCAGGACGCAGCCGGCCTCCACGTGACATTGCCCGCCCACGCGCCCAATGCGCATGCCTGCGCGCTGAAACTGGTGTTCGAATAGGACCGGCAGGCCGGCGCTCCGGCCGTTGGCTCCACTTGCCGCCGCGCCCTTGCCAAAAGCCCCGTGGCCGCCCATGTTGGCCGACCATGCACTTCGACCATCTCCAATCCAACCTCTCCGCGCCCCTGCCCCGTCTCGATGACGAGGACGACGACGATGACCAGCCGGCCGACCAGACGGCCAAAAAAAGTGCCGCGCCGGTGGCCATGCTCATCCAGAAAAAATTCCTGGAGCAGCGAAAAATATTTCTCTGGGGGGCGGTCACCGACGAGACCGCCAAGGATCTGACGGAGAAATTGCTCTACCTCGAGGCCATCGGACCGGGCAAGGAGATCACCTTTTATCTGAACTCTCCCGGCGGCTCCATCACCGCCGGCATGGCG
>CAIXIZ010000390.1 GCA_903919625.1 uncultured Verrucomicrobiota bacterium | reverse complement strand
GGCTACTCCCTGGCGGGGGAATATTTTCATTGGACCCCGGCCGGAGCGGCCGCCTCCGTCCGGCTGTATCTGCTCAACCGGCTGGACTCCGCGACCTCCGGGGTGATCCTCATTGCCGCTGAGGCCGGGCTGGCCGCCTCCATCCGGGCGTTATTTCAACGCCAGCGGATCCGGAAAGTTTACCAGGCGGTGGTGTTTGGCCGTCCCGGTAAGCCCGTTGAGCTTTGGCGTGACCGGTTGCGGGTGGAGAAGACCGGCGGGCAGATTCGCACCGGAACGGGCGGCGGCATCACGGCCGAGACCACGATGACCGTGCTGCGGCAAAATCGTGCCGCCCCGTCACTGGCGCTCCTGCAGCTCGAGCCACACACGGGCCGCAGTCATCAGCTCCGGGTGCAGTGCTCCGGCCGCCACCTGCCCATCGTCGGAGACATGACCTATGGTGACTTTGCCGCCAACCGGGAATTCTTCCGGGCCGGCGGAAAACGCCGGATGTATCTGCACTCTCTGGCCACGAGCTTCGATTATGAATGGCAAGGCCAGACCCACCGGTTCGTCGCCACCGCCCCCCCGCCACCTGAGTTCAAGGTGCTGCTCTGAGAAGGCCGGATAAAATTGCCCGCTCCCCTTGACGGTCATGTCCTCCGGCCGGGCGATCGTCCGGGGGGAGGAACGACCTTCTGGGGGCGGGGAACACCGCGCGTTCCCGGCCAATTATGGGCTTTGCGCTCCGGACCGAAAGCTGAATGAATCAACGCATTCACGGCATGAACACTGCGGTTTCTTTTCTCCCACGTTGCGCAATTTTTGCACTGAGCGCGGCTGCCCTGACCGCAATCCTGGCCTCGCCCGTCTACGCGGTCAGCACCGTGCAGTTGAAAAACGGCTCCAGTTTGCGCGGTGACATCCTGGCGGAGAAAGCAGACCGGATTGTGGTCGACCTTGGCTTCACGGTGCTGACGGTGCCGCGGGACGAGATCGAGAAGGTGTCAGCCGAGGCGGTCGCGATCACGGCAAACGGTGGCAGCGGTGAGGACGATCTGTATCACGTCGCGGTCAATCCCGCGGTGCTGCCCATGAAGGAAAACGTCACTCGGGTGGCCGAGGCCGTGGTGCAAGTCCGCACCCCGATTGGCCTTGGCTCGGGTTTTTTCATCCATCCGTCCGGCTATATCATGACCAACGAGCACGTGGTCGCGGGCGAGTACAACCTTACTGTGACCCAGTTCCGCCGGGGCGCGACCGAGCTGGAAAAAGTCCAGTTTACCAAAGTTCGCATCGTCGCGCTCGATTCACGGCTCGATCTCGCGTTGCTCAAGATCGAGGATGCGGGCGACACGGTTTTCCCATCCGTCCCGCTGGGCGACGGCGGCGCCATTACGGATGGCCAGACGGTCTTCGCGATCGGCAGCCCGCTCGGTCTCGACCGCACGGTTTCGCAAGGCATCATCAGCTCGCGCAACCGGCCCCTTGATGGCCAGCTTTACATCCAGACGACGACCCAGATCAACCCCGGCAATTCCGGCGGGCCGCTCTTCAATCTG
>CAIXIZ010000389.1 GCA_903919625.1 uncultured Verrucomicrobiota bacterium | reverse complement strand
TCAACGGCTCAGCCGCAGCAGTGCAAATTGGCAGTGTTGAATTTTCACCACCCCCTTTCGTGGGTGCCGCATTTGTTAACGGGGGTTACACAATTGCAGGCCCGGCAATCATCCGCGCGAAATTGGATGCTGGCGAATCTTCAAATGCTGCTGGGATTAGCGCGTTTATCACCGTCAGCATCACCCGCGCCAACTCGACCCTCGCCACCACCCCGGCCAACACGGTTGTCATCCCCGAAGATGCCGCCGGCACCTTCAATGTCGTTTTGGAGAGCAGCACAGATTTGGTCACATGGACAGCCGCGAATCCCGGCACCTACGGCGGCACCACGACCAAGCGATTTTTCCGCGTCCGTGTCATCAAGCAGTAGCTCGACCGCACTCATCGCCGCCCAGCCCCGGTCAAGGATGAGCGCGACGGCGGTCGCTGCGGCGTTGGAGAACACTTGTGAAGCAGGCGCGGTCGGGATCGTCCCCTCCGCCCAATTCGGCCAACAATCGCCTGAGAAACATACCCCTTTCATACCCCTCCTATCCCCCCTTTATCCCCCCTTCTCTCAGCCTCATTTACCCCCTTAATCCCCCCGCCCCCGACACCTCGTTCTCTTAGGGCCAAGTCAAAGTCGGGCATGCGTCGCCGCCTTCGAGCACAAATTCAGATTTATTGCCCCGCTTGAATGGTTTCAGCACCTCCACCGCAGCCGGAGAGAGGTCAATCATCCGCTGACTCTCCTCGGTTTTCGGTTCAAAATAGGCCGTGCGACGGACGTGAAGTGTCCCTTCCGCCAAATCAACCTGCGCCCAAGTGAGCAGGTCAGCCTCCTTGCGTCGCAGCCCCGCACAGAGGCACAAGAAAAGAGCGAGGTATTGCTGGGGGTGATCCTGCCTCAATTCACGACCAGCGCAGGCCAGCAGCCATTCAGGGTTGATGTCGGAGTGATAGCGTTGCGGGCCGGGGTCTTTGAGCTTCACGCCAGAAAACGGATTGGGTGGCATCCTCACGGTGAGCAGCCCAACGATGTCGGGTGAGAACAACGCACGGGCGCATCGAAGGCAGGATGCTGCCGTGCGTTCCGCTGATTTTCGCTTCAGCGGGTCACTCCCGGCCTTGGCCGCGAAAGCGTTGCGCCACGCTGACACTGTTTCGGCTGTCAGCACGTCAAGGCTCTGCCCGTCCACCTTCTCAAGCCACGCATCGTGTGAGCTGGCGCCGGGTAGAACCGGCTGTTAAACCCGTTTAAGGGGGCCTTAACGCATCGCAGCAGGAGCGCCCACTGGCGCGGCGGCATAGGGGTTGTCGGCGAAAAATTTGCGCTCCACCAAGTCACGGAAATAGCCGCGCCAGCTCAGCCAGGTGTGCTGACCTTCCGGGGACATCCATTCATCCTGGAGGCCCAGGCCCTTGAGATAGGCGATCACCCGGGTGCTCTGGGGAAAACTTCCGGCTTCGCCGGTGCCGGCCATCATGGCGATGTATTTGATGTCCCGCTTCGCCACCGCGAGGTTCGCGTTCAGGGCCTTGAAATTCGTCGCCAGGTCCATCGTGGGGCGGAAGTTTGAGCTCGCCCCCGTGACATACCCGAAAGTCCCGGCGTAGTTCATGCCGATGGTCACCGACTGGTAGCCGCCCATCGCAAAGCCGAAGATCGCCCGGTCCTTGGCGGTTTTGCCCGCGTGAAATTCTTTTTCCATCATCGGAATGATGTTTTCCACGATGTCCTTGCCGATCACGGCCACGTCAGAGAGGTCGGTGCCGCCGGCGCCTTCCTCCGGGCCGCGGGGCACCGAGGTGTGGCCGAAGGGCATGACCAGGAGCATGGGCTTCGCCTTGCCGTCGGCGATGAGGTTGTCCAAAATAAAATTGGCGCGGCCCACGCGCGGCCAGAAAGTCTCATTGTCGGTGGTGGAGTGCAGCAGGTAGATCGCCGGGTAGGTTTTGGCCGCGGCGGCATCATAGCCGGGCGGAGTATACACGTACACGCGCCGCTGGCCGAGGGAGGGATGCTTATACCAGACCTCGTGCAATTCGCCATGCGGCACATCGCGCAGGGCCCAGAACTGCGGCCCGTCGCCCGGCACCTCGACGTAGCTTTTCAGAAATTCGGTGCTGGAGGAGAGGAGCAGGTTGCCGGGGTCGGGCATGCGCACGCCGTCGACCCGGAAATAATACCCTTGGATGCCCGGCGGTTGCGGAGGCATCGTGATCGACCAGACGCCGCTGTCGGCCTTGGTGAGCGCGGGGCCGGTGGTCCCTTCCGGGAAGAAGTCACCGTTGAGGGTGACGCTTTTGGCGTTGGGGGAGTAGAGACGGAAGGTGATGGAACGGTCGGCGGCGACCTCGGGGGAAACCACCTGCATCGCGCCATTGGCGTTGGTCGCCCGCTGGGCCGGGAGGAGGCCGGGAGTGAGGAGGAGCAGGAGCGCCAGCAGGGCGCGGCGAAGGACAGGGGTGTTCATGGGGAAGGGGGAAGTCAGGCGGGGCAGCGGACGTGAGGCAATCCGGGATTTCCGGAGCGGGAACCGCAAGACCGAAGAGGCGGATTTATTTTAAGGGGGAAACCAGGAAGCCAGGAATCGGAAGGAGCGGGCGGAGGCCGGTAACTGGAGCATGGGATAATCCAGAGGCCAAAATCCAAGGCGGATTAATTCTGAAGCCAGGAAACCAAGAATCAGAAACAGATTCTGCAGGTTGGAATCCGGAGCAATCCAAAATCTGAAATCGAAATACCAAATTCCAATTCCTGGTTTCCTGGCTTCCTCCTTATCACAGTCTTCGCCTCACTCCACGCGCAGGATGTAGCCGCGCAGGTATTCGCTCTCGGGCATGGTCACGAGCACGGGATGGTCGGCGGGCTGGTGGCAGAACTCCAGCACCTGCACCTTGCGTTTCGCATCCGCGGCGGCTTCGGCGAGGACGCCGCGCAGCTCGGCGTCGCCCATGTGGTGCGAACACGTGTAGGTCGCCAGCACGCCTCCCGGCACGAGCCGTTGCATGGCGCGCAGGTTGATCTCCTTGTAGCCGCGCAACGCGCCGTCGAGGGCGCTCTTTGATTTGGCGAACGGCGGCGGGTCGAGCACGATCACATCCCACAGCTTGTCGCGTGCGCTCGCGGGGTCGTTGAACCGGTCAAACACATTGGCCGCCTCGAAGCTGACCTTCACGCCATTGCGCTCCGCATTTTTGCGGGCCGCCATGATGGCGTCCTCCGCGCTGTCGATGCCCAGCACCTCGGTTGCCCCGGCCTGCGCGGCGTGCAGGGCAAAGGAGCCCTGGTTGCAAAACGCGTCCAGGACCCGCTTTCCCGCGCAGTGCCGCGCCACGAGGGTATGTTGCTCGCGTTGGTCGAGATAAAACCCGGTTTTTTGCCCGCCCTGCAGATCCAGCCAGTAGTCGATGCCGCCGATGTTGGTCCAGCGGGGCGCCCAGGGCTGACCCGAGCGGGTGTGCACTTCCAGCGGCAGCCCTTCGAGGCGGCGGATGTTGGCATCGTTGCGCACGATGATCTCCGCCGGGGCAAGCAGCTCCGTGAGCAGCTCGACGAGCAGCGGTGTGCGTTTGTCCATGGCGAGCGTCTGCACCTGCAGCACCAGCACATCGCCAAACTGGTCCAGCACCACACCGGGCAGGTCGTCGGACTCACTCCAGACCAGCCGGCGAAAATTTTCCCCCGGCGCCGATTTCCCCGCCTCCGTCGACCGCCGGGCGATGGCGCGGCCGAGCGCCCCCCGCAGCCAGGCGGCGTCCAGGGTCACCCGGTCGCGGCTGAGCCGCCGCCAGACGATCTGAGACTTGGAATTGTAGAGGCCGCTGCCCACAAAGCGTCCCGTGCGATCCCGGCACTCGACCACCTCGCCGTCCTGCTCCAGCGGGAGCAGCGCCTCGACCTCGTTGGCAAACACCCACGGGTGACCGCGCAGGACGCGCGCACTGGCGGCATTGGGCTTGAGTTTCAGGGACGGAGCGGAGGAGGCCATGACCGCCCAGCATCACGCCCCGCCGCCGCGAATGAAGCGCAAAATTTGTCCGGTGGGGCGGGCCGGCCGGAAAGTTGGGTGTTGAGCGCCGGACGTGGAACGTTGACGATGGTCCGCTACGCCATGTCACCTGCCGCTGAAATCGCCCGCCGTCGCACCTTTGCGATCATCTCGCATCCCGATGCGGGCAAAACCACGCTCACGGAGAAATTCCTGCTCTATGGCAACGCCATCCACCTCGCCGGCGCGGTGAAGGACCGCAAGAACCAGCGCGCCACCCGCTCCGACTGGATGGAACTCGAGCGCCAGCGCGGCATTTCGATCTCGTCCACCGTCCTCCAGTTCGAATACGCCGGCTTCGCCGTCAACCTTCGGACACGCCCGGCCACAAAGACTTCTCCGAGGACACCTACCGCGTGCTCACCGCCGTCGACGCCGCCCTTATGGTCATCGACGCGGCCAAAGGCGTCGAGACCCAGACCCGCAAGCTGTTCGAGGTCTGTCGGCGAAGAGGGGTCCCAATCTTCACGTTCATGAACAAGTGCGACCGGCCCACGCGCAACCCGATCGCCC